>JAYVRC010000391.1:0-18548 GCA_043776615.1 Sphingobacteriia bacterium | reverse complement strand
GTTTGTTAAAAGAAGAAGTGGATGCGGAAGATATTGCAGCAAGTGTTGCAAAAGCAACTGGTATTCCTGTTGCAAAAATGTTGCAAAGTGAAAGGGAGAAACTATTGCATTTAGAAGATGAATTACATGAAAGAGTTATAGGTCAGGAAGAAGCAATAACTGCAGTATCAGATGCAATAAGAAGGAGTAGGGCGGGCCTACAAGATCCCAAAAAGCCAATTGGGTCATTTATTTTTTTAGGCACAACCGGAGTTGGTAAAACCGAATTAGCAAAAGCACTAGCAGCATATTTATTTGATAATGAAACAATGATGACTAGAATTGATATGAGCGAGTATCAAGAAAAACATTCGGTATCTCGTTTAGTAGGTGCGCCTCCAGGTTATGTTGGATACGATGAAGGAGGACAATTAACGGAAGCTATTCGTAGAAAACCATACAGTGTTGTATTGCTCGATGAAATAGAAAAAGCACACCCCGATGTGTGGAATATTCTTTTGCAGGTTTTGGATGATGGGAGGCTAACAGACAACAAAGGAAGGATTGTAAATTTTAAAAATACTATCCTCATTATGACTAGTAATTTGGGAAGTCATTTAATTCAAGATGCTTATGATGGAGTTACTGAATCAGGTATTGAAGCTGCAAGCGAAAAAGCAAAGTCAGCAGTGATGAATTTATTAAAGCAAACAATTCGCCCAGAATTTTTAAATAGGGTAGATGAAATAATAATGTTTAGTCCATTAGCGAAAAAACAGTTAAGGGGTATTGTAAAAATTCAATTAAACGATCTTAAAAAATTGGTATTACAAAATGGTATTACCTTAAATTTCAGCGACTATCTAATTGATTTTTTAATTGAGCAAGGGTATGATCCACATTTTGGAGCAAGGCCATTAAAAAGATTAATTCAAAAGCAATTAGTAAACGACCTAAGTAAAAAAATTCTTGCTGGTGAGATTGATAAAACCAAATCAGTTTTAGCTGATGTTTTTGATGGTGTTGTTGTATTTAGGAATGAAGAATAATTTTTTTGTTAAAAATAGTATAACAGGCAACAGATTTTATTGTAGACGCATCTAATATGTATACTGCCAATTTGGTAGTATTTTTTCCAAAACTATAGTGTTTGTATTAATGGACCTAAAAGGTATCAGTAAACTTATGCTGTAATTAAAAGAAACTATAATGAAGTGATATCTACACTAAAACCTTAAACCATGAAAAAAAGAAACACCCTCTATTATGTTGCTGCTATTTTAGTTATCATAGCAGTAATTGTTAGCTCTTGTACAAAAAATAGTTCAAATGAATCAGCTATTGGAGAGCAAAATGTTGCTTTGTATTTAACCGATGCACCTGCAATATACAATCAGGTTTTGATTGATATCAAGTCGGTAAAATTATTGGTTGATACTAGTAAAGATACACGCAAAAAAGACAGTTGTAACTGGGAAAGAATTGGCGATGAAAGAGATAGAAGATTTGCCAATGGCGATTCTGCACTTGTATGGCAAGATCTATCAATTAAAGCTGGGATTTATGATATATTAAAATTAAGAAATGGGCTAGATACTTTATTAGCATCTAAAACTGTGGTGAACGGCTCTATAAGATTAATAAAAATCGAATTTGGTACGAACAACTCTGTAATGAAAGACAGTATCATTTATCCTTTGCAATTTCTAAGAGGAGCACCAAATTATATTATCATTAAATTAAAAGGTCATGAATTTGATGAATACCTGCCACGTAAACTAAGATTATGGCTCGATTTTGATATAGCTAATTCAATTATTCAAGAAAGAAACAACCAGTTTTATCTTAGACCATGGATAAAATTCTTTACTGAAAAAACAACTGCTAGTCTTTCTGGTAAAGTTACTCCAATGGAAGCAAAACCTATAGTAATAGTGTTTAATAGCACAGATACTGCAGTTGCACTTCCAAATAAAGAAGGCTATTTTAAAATTAAGGGATTGAAAGAAGGAACTTATACAGTGTATGTAAATGCATCTAATGGATATAACGGAAAAACCATAACCAACGTCACAGTTAACAAAACTAAAGAGTATTTATTGGGTACTATTGAGCTTAAAAAGTAGGTGTGTATTTTGGTGATTTTTGAAGGGGCGATTTTTTCGCCCCTTTTTTTGTACTTTTCATGATGCAAAACAATCAATTTCTTTTATATGGAGCAAACGGGTATACCGGAAAGCTCATAGCTACAATGGCAAATGATTATGGATTAGTACCTGTTTTAGCCGGCAGAAATGAAGCCTCAATAAAAGCTATGGCTAAAGAACTTAATTTAACTTTTAAAATAATTAATCTTGATGATCATTCTGCTCTAGTTAATTGTTTAAACAATTTTAAAGTGGTTTTACATGCAGCAGGTCCATTTCAATTTACTGCTCAAAAAATGATCAATGCATGTTTGGAATCGAATACCCATTATTTGGATATAACTGGAGAAATTGGTGTGTTTGAAAAAGCAAAATCAATGAATGACCTAGCTATAAAAAAGCAAATAATGGTTATGCCTGGTGTTGGCTTTGATGTAGTGCCCACAGATTGTATTGCTCAATTTTTAAAAGATCAATTACCCAATGCTACTAATTTAAAACTCGCATTTGCCATGATTGGTGGAGGCTTGTCTCATGGAACTGCAAATACAATGGCAGAAGGGATGGGCGAAGGTGGAGCTATTAGAGAGAATGGAGTAATTATTAAAAAACCACTTGGGCATAAAGGAATGTGGATTGATTTTGGTTTGAAAAAATTATTTGTAATGTGTATACCTTGGGGGGATATCTCAACTGCATATACAACAACTGGGATCCCCAATATTGAAACTTATACAATGGCTTCGCCTAAAACATTTTCGGCATTGAAATGGCAGTGGCTTTATAATTGGTTTCTACGATTAAGTATGGTTAAAAACTATACAAAGAAAAAAATTAAAAATAAGCCTGCTGGGCCTGATGAAGCTAAAAGAGCTAAGGCCAAAAGCTTGGTTTGGGGCGAAGCAATAAATGAGTCTGGTCATAAAGTTGCTGCAAGATTAGTTGGCCCAGAAGGTTATACCCTAACTGCAATAAGTAGTTTAATAATCATCAAAAAAGTATTGAATAGCGATTTTAAAATTGGATATCAAACCCCTGCAGGCTGTTATGGTGCAGACCTCGTTTTAGAAATTGATGGAGTTACAAGAGAAAAGCTTTTATAAATTCCTCTAAAAAACCAATCTTTATAATTCTAAATTTCTTTCATGGCTAATGTAAAAAAAGCGGCAATTGGATTTATTTTTGTAACACTTTTAATTGATGTAATTGGATTTGGATTAATAATTCCGGTAATGCCTAAATTAATTGAAGAATTGTTAGGTATTAAAAGTATTAGTCTTGCTTCTCAATATGGTGGCTGGCTTACATTTGCCTATGCCATTATGCAATTTTTGTTTGCTCCAGTATTAGGTAATTTAAGTGACAAATACGGACGCAGACCAGTGTTGTTATTCTCTTTGTTTGGTTTCGGTATTGATTATTTATTTCTTTCATTTGCTCCTTCAATAGGTTGGCTTTTTGTTGGAAGGCTTGTTGCTGGTATAACAGGAGCAAGTTTTACTACTGCTACTGCATATATAGCAGATATTAGCACAAATGAAAATAGGGCACAAAATTTTGGAATGATTGGTGCTGCTTTTGGTGTAGGATTTATTATTGGTCCAATGTTGGGTGGCTTGTTGGGTGAGATAGGATCAAGAATTCCTTTTTTTGTAGCAGCAGGATTAGCATTAACCAATTGGTTATATGGATATTTTGTACTTCCCGAATCTTTGGATAAAAGTTTGCGAAGACCTTTTGATTGGAAGAGAGCCAATCCAATTGGATCACTCAAACAATTAAGTAAATATCCTGCTTTATCTGGCTTGGTAGTTTCTTTTGTATTAATTTATTTGGCATCACATGCAGTTCAAAGTAATTGGAGTTTTTTTAATATCGAAAAATTTAAGTGGACACCAAAAATGATCGGTATCTCTTTAGGTATTGTAGGATTATTGGTTGGAGGGGTTCAAGGAGGGTTGGTTAGAATTATCAACCCGAAAATTGGCAATGAAAAAAGTATTTATTATGGTCTTGCTTTGTATTCTTTAGGATTATTATTATTTGCTTTTGCCTCAGAAAGCTGGATGATGTTTTTGTTTCTTATACCTTATTGTTTGGGAGGAATAGCAGGGCCAGCTTTGCAATCCATCATCTCTGGTAATGTGCCTAAAAATGAACAAGGTGAATTACAAGGTGCATTAACAAGTTTAATTAGCGCAACTTCCATTATTGGCCCCTTATTGATGACTAATTTGTTTTCGTTTTTTACTAGTAGTGATGCTCCAATTTATTTTCCGGGTGCGGCTTTTTTGCTAGGAGCAATATTTATGATGTTGAGCTGTATTTGGGCTTTTAGGGCATTGCATACAAGAAATGTAAAAGTGTAGTATTGTCTATAGCTTATTTAATTCATCCAATATATATTGGAGTGATTTTTTTTCTGGACTAACTTTATAAATAGCGAAACCTCCAATATCATTGATTGAACGACTTCCATAATAAAAATCATTTCCAATTTTACTAAGCGTAATAATCGTTAATTTTTTTTGAAGCGGAATATTATTTGCATCAAAAGATCTTGATGCATAATTTGCTTTTAATTCTACTATTGTTTTTGAATTTTCTAAAACCGCAAAAGCAAGCGTATTTTTAATAGTGAAATTTGGTGGTAAAATAGCTGTTAACTTATTTTTTGGAGCAGTGCTATCAACAAATTTGCCGCCACTAATCCATCTCAGGTTTTGAGTAGTAAATTCATATCCTTTCAAATTTGGTCCAGATCCTGTTTTATACCAAATGCCAATTGTAGATCCATCATTTGTTTTTAACCAAGTTGCGCTAGTGTCTTTGCCCCATGCAGGTGGAGGTGAACTTTCTTGACCTTTAAAAACAATCATTGATGATTGTGGATTTTCTTGGGTATCAGGAATTCTTATTTTAATACTTTTATTAGGAGCAAGTGCGAGCTCCTTTCCATTATTTGATAGTTTAATAAATACTTGTCCAAATGTTTCTAATAGTGCATCATTACTAGTGGTAGATTGTAATGATCGAATAATATCACCTTTTTTCAATAGTGCAAGCATTTCCACTTTAACTTTTCCATTAATAGTATAACCGCCTGGACTAACTACTGCATTTGCAGGAAAGACTAGTTCAATGTTATTAGGAAATCGAAGTGTATCAGCAGCAGTAGAATTAAAAGAATCTATGTATGGAGTTGTACGGGCTGAGTCTAAAATTTCATTTAATGCAGTTGTAGAAATAATATTCTTTGTCCAAGTAGTATCATTCAGTGCATTATTTGAGTATTGTCTAAAATCATCAGATAGTTCTTTACTACAAGCTGAAAAACTTGTAAGAATGATAATCATGATAAAAAAACGCATGCTGTTCATAATGTTATTAATACTAGTTAGATACATTTAATTTATTGAATGATGCCTATCTATTATTTAAATTAAGCCTTAAACCAATTGATAAACCTCCAATTGAAAAACGTTGATTAAAAGTTGAAAGTGGAGTGGTGGTATTCGATAAATTATACCTGAAATAAGGCTCTGCAAAAATGGAGGTATTATATGTAAGCTTTTTTGTAATACTAATACCTGCATAAATACCCATTCCAATATTATTTTTGTAAACCGAATTGGTTTCTTTAGAAAAAGGTTTTGGTGAAAGTGAAGAATCGAGAACAACTCCTTTAAAAGATGAACTTAAATTAAATATTACCCCCGCATTTATACCAATTTGTAAATCGTCATTCCCCAATTGATATCCTATCAATACAGGTATATCGATGCTTTTAAAACTATTTTTTACCGTATTATTTTTGAATCCAATTTGTTGCAAAACACTTGTATCACTTACTGTTACTGTATTTCCATTTGCAAGAATTATATTTCTAACAGTTACAACAGTAGTGGTTTTGATTTCATTTTCTGATCTATAAACAAAGTTTTCATTTATTTGAGAATATTGCAAGCCAGTTTTAAATAAAAGATGTTCGTTAATTGGTTTGATTATTCTAAACCCAATAGTATAACCTAGTTGCGATTTCTCACTGCTATCTTTCTTATTCATATATTCTTGTGAAGCAGTATTGCTGGTAACAGTTTTAAATGCATAATCAGGAGAAGCATATATTTCTAAGTCCCAATCAGCGTTACGCATTTTTTTATCTGTTGGACAAATTACTACATTTTTAATATTGCTTGCATGATTGGTGTAAGCAATTTTTTTTTCGGTTGATAAGTAATTATCAATTTTGTTTTGACTGCTAATTATTCTCGCATCAAATTTTTGTGTTGCCAAATAATTAAGCCCATCTTCCATTAAATTACTTGCAGGTATAAGTGTTTCAGCGCTTGAATAGTTATTGTTGAATTGAATAGTTTGTGATTGTTTTTTTGGTAATCCAAATGAAAGAGATGAACCATTATTCAAGCTTTCTGCTGTATTATACTTTTTCTGATTTAATGAATTTGGCAGAATGTTATCATGATCAATACGATCTTGAGTTTCATTGGTGTTCAATTCGTTTTCATTTGGAGTCAGAATCGGTTCAGTTGTTTGATTGGTTTGATCCTCTTCTTTCAATCCAATTGTGCTACTTTTTTTGCCATTGATATTGCCTTGGCTATTGTTTTTTTGACTGCTATTTTCTATTGTATTAATAGGAGAGTTAAATTTCTGATAATACAAGTATGCAGAAACGGTTCCAGTTAAGATTAATAATATAATTGAGGCAGCTACCATTCCCGCCCTTGGTAAAAAGAAAAAATACTTTCTATCCTCATCTTCTTCTGGTTTAATTCTGTTCCATAATTCAGGCGATACAGTGCCTGAATGATTGTATAATTTATCTTGTACAAATTGATCAAACTTATCGGCAGTGGAGCTAATAGCAGGCACACGAATTTTATCCCATAATCCTTCAGGGATAGCAGCAGAATAATCTTGCAGCTTTTGTTTCGTTATATGGTCAAATGCATCGTTGGTCATTTAAACAGCAATCTTTTGTAATTGCATAATTTGGTTTTGTAACATTTTTCTTGCTTTTACTAGCTGGCTTCTACTCGTTCCTGCTTGAATTTTTAACATTTCACCAATTTCATCATGACTATATCCTTCTATTACACTTAAATTAAATACCATTCTATAACCTTCAGGAAGTTGACTAATTAATTTTAATAAGTCGTCTTCACCTAAATGGGCATAAGCATGGGGATCAATTTGAGGGTTATTGGGACTATGGTCATCAATTTCTTTAAAATTCATTTTCTTCCTCTCAAGATGTCGAATAGCTGTATTAACTACTATTCTTCTTATCCATCCTTCAAAAGATCCTTCGAACTTGAACTGTATGATATATTGAAAAACTTTAATAAAAGCGTCTTGTAGCATATCTTCCGCCTCCATATTGTCTTGGGCATACCTCAAGCATACACCCATCATTTTACCAGCATGCTTATCAAAAAGCATACGTTGACAAATAGGTTCTTGTCTTATACAGCCTTTTATTAGTTCGTGTTCTGTCAAAAAACAATAACTTTTAAAGATGAGATAAAATAAAGATGCTTTAACAATCCATTTCGTTGCCTAGCAATAAGATACTCTAAGATACAAAAAACCCGACTCAGTTTAATGAGACGGGCTATTTCAACAAAATAATGAAGTTATTTATAAGGTTAGAAACTGTTCATGAATATAATCAACCACACTAATTAAGCTGCCCGTTTCTTTATACACTTTCAACTGCCTATCGGCACCAGTGCCCGTTTCAAATATTTTCGCAACATTATTAATAATATGCCTGCTGCCCAAGTGGTCAACTACATCATCTACAAAATCAAGTAATTCATAAATCAATGCCTTGGTATCTACTTCAATTTCTTTACCAAAATCAATTAGTTTTCCATCAATTCCATACCTACTAGCCCTCCATTTATTTTCATTTATTAAAGTGCGTTGATAAATCATAAAATTGAGGTTTTGATTCCTTAATTTATAAATTTTTGCGCAAATGGCCTGAAATAGAGCTGCTATGGTCATGGTTTCCATTATAGTCATAGGAACATCACAAATTCTAAATTCAACAGTATTAAAAAAAGGATGAACACGAAGATCCCACCAAATTTTTTTGGCATTATCAATACAGTTGGTTTTAATTAGGAGGTTCACATAATTTTCATAAGCCTCAAAACTTTCAAAATAATCAGGTATTCCAGTTCTTGGAAATTTATCAAAAACTTTAGTACGGAATGATTTGTAACCAGTGTCTCTTGATTCCCAAAATGGAGAGTTGGTACTTAATGCATAAACATGTGGAAGAAAATAACGTGCAGTATTCGCAATATGAACCGCCATTTTACGGTCTTCCATTCCCACGTGCACATGTAAGCCAAAAATCAAGTTACTTCTTGCAGCTTCTTGTAATTCATTTACTATTTGATTGTAACGAACATGATCTGTTATTAGTTGGTTTTCCCAATGACTAAAGGGGTGAGTGCCAGAAGCGCCAACCCAAAGACCAAGGTCATTTGCAATTTTAGCAATATTTCCTCTTAGAGAAGAAACATCATTAAAAGCCTCGTCTATATCTTTACAAATATCAGTACCCACTTCAACAACGGCCTGATGCATTTCTGCTTTTACCTTGTCTTTTAATATTTCCTGACCAAGAATTACAATTTGTTGTTCATGACTTTTTAGTTCCCTTGTTACAGGATCAATTACCATGTATTCTTCTTCTACACCTAGGGTAAAATGATTATAACTTGTATTTCCCATCTTAATATAATTTTTTACCTGTTGCACTTCGCTTTATGTATTCTCCCCATGTTAAATTATCAGCTCCATCAACTTGTGATTGCGCTTTTTCAATTGCAAAATTAGCAGCAGTTTCAACCACCCAATCAAAATTTTCTTGACCTACACTTTTAATATCAGCATCTGGTGCAGGATTACAAAAATCAATAGCATAAGGTACACCATCTCTTAATGCTAATTCAACAGTATTAAAATCGTAGCCTAAATACTTATTAATTTTCAATACCAAATCAGTCATCATTTTTAGCTTCTCTTTTGAAGGCTTAAAATCTGCTACATATCTTAAGTGATGCGGATTACGAGGCTCGTAACTCATGATGCGTACATGCTTTCCACCAATACAATAACAACGATAGTATTCTTCAAAAACAATTTCTTCTTGAAGCATCATTACTAACTCACCCGTTTCGGCATGCTTCTCAAAAAAGTCGTTCATGTCGGTTAGCTTGTAAACATTTTTCCATCCCCCACCCGCAAATGGTTTCATGTATGCAGGGAATCCAATATAATTAAATATTCCTTCCCAATCAAGTGGATAAGCCAAATTGCTAAAAGAAAGTTCAGCAGTATCCACAGGTAAATCTTTTGAAGGAAGTAAAACAGTTTTAGGAACTGGCACATCAATTTTAGTAGATAAACAGTTATTAAAAAATTTTTCATCCGCACTCCACCAAAATGGGTTATTTACAACTGCCGTACCGCATACTGCTGCATTTTTTAGAAATGCTCTGTAAAATGGAACGTCTTGACTAATTCTATCTAGTATAACAGCATAGCCACAACTTTCTCCTTGAACTACTTTATCAATTTTAACTGGCTCAGCAATAATGCCAGCAATATTTTTACTATTAATTCTTTCAATAAAAGCCATAGGAAAACTTCTTTCCTGGCCAAAAAGAATACCAATTTTTTTCATACTATAAGTTTTGAAGGATTTGATTTGAATCTTTTATAAAAATAAAATAGTAATATACTAAAAAATGTTATTCGATTTTGTTTTCGGGCATTTGTTATGTTTATATTATTTTTGAAGATGCATCATCCGAAAATTGAAGAAGAATTGAATGTTACTGTTGAGCAATTCAGCATTGAATCTGAATATTTAGAAAGAACGGTGCTTTTTGATACTTATATTCCTTCAAATGTGAAAAACCTTGATCAATTAAGTCTATTATTAATTAATGATGGGCAAGATTTGTTAAAGATGGATTTCCAAAGTATTTTAAATAAGTTGGTTATTTGTAATGAAATACTTCCGCTGTTTTGTATAGGTATTCATTGTGGAGTCGATCGAAAAATGGAATATGGTACGGCTTTTTCTGCAGATTTTATGGGAAGAGGGGTTAAAGCCGGATTGTACAGCAAGTTTATTTTTGATGAACTACTACCTTTTATTCGTAAAAAATACAATGCACCATCTTTTAAGGATAAGTCATTTGCAGGGTTTTCATTAGGCGGATTAAGTGCTATTGATATTTGTTGGAATCATGCAAGTGAGTTTAGTAAAGTGGGCATTTTTAGTGGATCACTTTGGTGGCGAAAAAAAGGGTATGATGATGGGTATGATGATGAAAAGGATCGATTGATGCACTTGCAAATTAGAAAGGGAGCATTTCATCCATGGCTACAATTTTTTATAGAATGTGGCACCAAAGACGAAGTGGCTGACAGAAATAATAACGGAATAATAGATGCGATTGATGATGCTTTGGATTTGATTGTAGAATTAAAAGCTAAAGGATATACCGATCAGCACATTAAATATGTAGAGTTAAAAGAAGGTAAGCACGATGTGCCAACTTGGGCTGAAGCTTTTCCAGATTTCTTAAAGTGGGGATGGGGGAGAGATAAGAATTAAGAGATAAGAATTAAGAGATAAGAAATAAGAGATAAGAATTAAGAAAGCAGATTAAAGGTTTAAGATATTAAAAAAGGCCCCGCTTCAAATTAATTGAGCGGGGCTTTTATGTGAAATAAAGTGAGGTATCTTAGAAAATATAACGAATACCTAATTGCGCAGACCATACATCACCTATACCAGTTCCTTTTCTATATGTAGTGTAGTTGATTGAGTTATTCACTCTGTTCATTCTGAAAACTGGCACACCAGTAGCTGCATCTATGCCAGCAGCCTGAAGTGGGTTAAATGTATTAACAAAATTACTTACACCGTAAGCGTTGTTAATCATATTACCAATATTAAAAATGTCAGCTCTTAACTGAATAGTATGTCTATTCTTACCAATATTTCTAAATAATTCTAACTGAGTAGAAAAGTCGAAACGAACAATGTATGGTTGTAAAACACTATTTCTTTCAATTACTTTACCACGGTTAGCACTCAAAAATTTATCTTGATTAATGAATGCATCGAATGCATCTCTTTGTTGTTGTATTGAAGCAGCTGGAGCTGAAGAAGTTGCAGCTAAAGCCACGAAATTCATTTCAGATTGGTTACGAGGAACATACATTAAATCGTTACCCTGTAATCCATCTCCATTCATATCTCCGCCATAAGTATAAGAGAAACGGCCTTGGTTCTGCGACTGACCGTATAATGAAAATTGTAAAGCGGCACTTTTACCTAATTCGATTCGGTAGTTTACGTTTCCAATTACACGGTTACGAATTTCATTATCGCTGAATGCAATGTCCGTACTATTGTTACCACGTACACTTTGTATACCAGTCCATGAGCTAAATGCAATACTACCTGGACTCATATAATCTCGAGCTCTTGTAAAAGTGTATGCAGCCATAAAGCCTAAGCCTTTAGCTTTTGTAGGTTTTTCAATTTTTATTGTTGCAGCTATTGAACCTCCTAATGGACCACTTTCCATTTGAGTAGCATCGGTAATTTTAGGGTTAACTCTTAAAGCATTGGCTTGAGCTGTTCCTGATAATAAAGCGCCTGTTGGTCCGAAACCAGGGAAACGAGGCCTGTTATCTGGTCCAGCAAATGTGCCTGTGGCTTGAACCAAGTTGGCATTGTAATAATTAACAGTATTCAAACTTTGAGTGAAAATAAATTCACCAGTCAAAATAAGGTCTTTAAAGATCTTCTGATCAATAGCTAAGTTAGATCGTAAAACTTTCGGAAAACGGAAGCTTTCTTCTGTGGTAGCAATATTATAGGTAGTAGCAGGAACTCCAGGATTTGGAGCAAAGCTTGCATAGTTAGAAGGGGTGCTAGGACTAAATGGATAAGCTGCAGTGTTGTTAATGTTTACTCCACCGTTTAATACTCCATTATTACCCATTTGGTTACTTACATTTACAAATGGTGGGCGACCGGTAAATAATCCTAAGCCTCCACGAATTTGGGTTGATTTATCACCATTGATATCATAGTTAAATCCAATCCTTGGACTAATCATTAATTTAGGTGAAGGTAATTGTGATGTACTCACTTTTATAGACTTACCATTGTTATCAATAAAACTCATTCCATCAACTTCTGTATTTGTAAATCCTTGACCAACAAAATAGGGAACTTCAAAACGAACTCCATAAGTTAAATTGAAGTTAGGTTGTAGATTAAGTTCATCCTGTATATAAGCAGCAATATTTCTTGCTTTTGTAGTTACTAACCATGGTGCTCCACCAGGTAGGTTACTGAAATTAGCACGGTAGTTACGCATGAAAACCGGACTAAATGTTCTATTAGGGTTGGCCAAATAAGCATCACCAGCAGTATAAAAATCTTGCAAGTTGTTAAAAGTATAGACACCATTAATTAAAGGTGTAAATCCATTGGTAAAAGTGAAACTTTCAAAAGCAACACCTGCAGTTAATGTGTGCTTACCTAAATAAGCAGTAAGGTTATCGCTAAACTGCCAAGTATCTGTATTCAACAAGTTATTTGGAGTAAATGCATCATTACCAAAAGACAAATAAGTTTGACTTTGTGCAGTTTGAGTAGTGGTAGAATTTGCAGCAGTCGGAACTTGTGTTAAAGGACTAGTTCCATCTTGGATATCTACCAAAGGAAAACTTCCACCTTTTAACGCTCTAAAGTCTCTATTAGCAGTATAACCGAAAGTTAATTCATTTGTAATTTTATTACTGAACCTGCTATTCAATTGAGCTATAACTCCATAAATATTGTTATTGATTTCATAAGCAGAATTACTAAAAATCATTGAGTTGTTGCTACTTCCTCTGTTTCCGCTTGTTGAATTACTAGAACTAGCAGTTACATCACGCTTAGATAACAATAAATTACCACGAATACTTAACTTATGTTTGTCGTTAATATTCCAATCGAAACGAGCAACAGCTTTATCGCTTTTTGTAACAAAAGGGTATCCTTGGTATGATCCTGGATCGTAGTTGAACTTAGATTTTAAATAATCTGAAACTGCATCTAAATCCGATACTTTTACTCTAGATATATTTCCTGTTGGAGTGGTTGCTCCATTGCTTGCATCCGCTATAAATGATGTACCTATATCATTTCTCCTTTCACCCTCATAGTTTAAGAAGTAGAACAATTTATTTTTAATGAGTGCACCACCAAAACTTGCACCAAATTGTTTTACATCAAAAGCTGTAGTTACAACATCTTGTTTTCCACCAGTACCCGCTTTTGTTCCTAATAACCCTTCATTACGTTGGTTATAAAAACCAGTTCCATGAATAGTATTGGTACCACTTTTAGTAATTGCATTAATACTAGCTCCTGTAAATCCAGCATCTCTAACGTTATATGGAGATACATTGATTTGAATTTCTTGCAAAGCATCCAATGAAATAGGAGCAGAGTTGGTTTGTCCACCATTTAAAGCACTGAGTCCAAAAGAGTTATTAAAGATAGATCCGTCTAATGTAAAGTTGATTGCTCTGTTATCTTGACCAGCAAATGATAAACCATTTGATTGTGGAACTAAACGAGTTAAATCAGTTATGTTACGACTAATAGTAGGTAAAGAACTAATTAATCGAGAGTTTATATTTGTTGAAGCACCTTTTCTATCTTTTGAAATTAAAGCAGCTCTTCTGTTTGCAGTTCCACTTACTGTAATTTCCTGTAATTGAGCAGAGTTGTCGTAAAGTGTAACATCAATAATTGATGGCTCACCTAACTGAACAGTTACATCGTTAATTACTTCTGATTTTAGTCCCACATAAGAAACAGTAATCTTAAATGGACCGCCAACACGCAAAGCCGGCACAGTGTACTTTCCAGTTGAAGTTGAAACCGATTTGTAACGAGTTCCAGATGGTTCGTGAATCACTTCAATAGAAGCGCCTACTAAGGGCAAGTTTTTGGTGTCTTTAACATTACCAGTTATCGTACCAGTAGTGTTTTGAGCCATCGAAATGGATACAGTAAAAACTGCCACCAATATCAATGAAATTTGCTTGAATATTCTCATAATCTTTGTTTTGATGCGGCAAATATCAAACTTTCATTCATTAGTACCCAATTTCATGATAATATAATAATTAGTTAATATTTACTCTTTGGGTGTTACTCATAAATATTTATTAAAATAATGTACATAATACACTGATTATTAATAATTTACAATTATTTATTCCTTAAATAAATTCAATAATTTGTTATCATTCTGTTAGTAAAAATTTATTCTAAATCCCGCCTGAATCAGCCATTCCCTCGAGAAAGATGGTAATCTGCTATTTTGTTCCTGCCAAGGTTTTTGTTGAAGTAATAATGGATTAAAATTAAAAGTTGGAATTAATTGATTTTCATTCACAAATCCCATGAAATCAATCAATCGATAACGGCTTCCAGAAACGGTATAGTTATTACCCCATTCCCTATTGATTAAATTACCCAAATTGAATAATTCAATTGAAAAACTGATTCCATATTTTCTTTTATTTAGTTCAAAACCTGTGTAAGCATTAATTTTTAAATCCAATCTATTGGTAAAAGGTGCTCTACTTCCATTTCGTTCTGCATATGTTCCCCTTCTCGAATTTAAATAAATATTGTTTTGTATATACCATTCCAATGCTTCTTTTTGTTGATCCCCAGTATAATAATAATCTGCTGCTACAATGGGTTCGAAAATTTGCTTACTTAATTCATCGCTTGTAGGAACATAAATTAACTCATATCCTGTTGAATTTACATCATCTCGTACAATCGATTTTTTCCCGTACACATAACTAAATGAAGTTCCAGAGTAGCCATTATAAATAATTGAAAAGGAAATCTTTTTCTTTTTATTAGCGTAATACCAATCTTTCATGAATGAAGCATTTAGTCGATGGCCGGGACTAAAATCCGATCTTGCTAATTCAATATTATTTCTACCATTAACAGTTTCATTTAATCTCCACTGATTTAGTAACACTGAATAATTCCCATCAAAAACCGAGTATGACTCGCCATAAGCATAACCTAAGGTGAATATTTCGAACTTATTTTCTTTTTTTATTTGAATGCCATAGCGATAACCAAAACCATGTTCTTGTTCATTATTTTTTAATAAAATAATTTGATCATATGGATTGCTACTGTCTGGTAAAATCGGAATCTTACCACCATTAATAGTTGAATATACCGAACGATTATCCATGCCAACTAGTTGATCTTTTGGTGGAATTACATTCACATTTAAAAAATTAATTTCATTGGTATTTATATAATACATTGCTTCTGCTTGTAGTGTCCAATTGCTTTTCCAGTTTTTATTCATTTGCAAAGTAGATCTCCAAACCTCAGGCATCCTTAATTTTTCGGGAATAATATTTAAAACACCTCTACTGCCAGTATCACCAAAAATAGCTGGCGTCCATCGATTATATACATCAGTCTTTAAACGAATATTTCTTAATTGAGCTTTAGTAGCATTATAGCTTCCATAGTTAAACCCATTATTGGTATAAATGCCTCCCAGCCATGCCAATGGCATTCTACCAGAAAATATTCCTGTTCCAACATTTATTTCTATGCCTTGCTTTTTTAGATGAATAATTAAATTTAATCGTGGTGAAATGCTCAATGGAATTGTTGGTTTTTGAGCAACATCCGTTCCCTCAATTGCATGGTATTTTTTTACTGTGGGCATCACCAGCTCCTTTGTAAAACTATCTGAAATAGGAGCAGTTAAAAGTTGTTGAGCTGTTATTCTAGCACCAATTAAAAGAGCAAATTTTTTATTAATTACAATTTTATCATTCACAAATAAAGCAGTTTTTAAAATGCTCAATTGCTCCCCGTATGAGCTTTTGTTTTTATTGAAATTTATTGTATAGCCACCGGGCTGACTGTTTCGTAAGAAATCATTGATGGAAAAGTAAAAGTAATTTCCAAAACTGTTTTGTAAAAAATCATTATTTATTGAATTTAACTCAATTTCAAAACCTGTATTGGCAAAATGTTTACGCTTAATAAAGCTATATTGATTAGTGATTGTAACATTTTTTTGAAGTACTTTGCTCTTTGTTGCATCTTCATTGCTGCCTAAAATAATATATCCATTTCCATCTAAAATATTAATTGATGGGAAAGCCTTTCCCAAAGGAATTGTTTCGTCAATTGCACTATTGTAACTTAATAATAATTTATTGCCTTTATTTTTTTTCCAATTTGATTTTAATTCTATAGACCCAGAAAAATGGTCATGTTGATAAAATTTACCATTATTACTAAAGTGTAGAATATTGTTGTTGCTCATAGTGGAACTACTTCTGTCAGAAATATTCTTTTTAAGGTTAACTGTTATTGAATGATTAGTTGAAATTTGATAATCCATTCTTAGCGAAAGCTTTATTGCATTTATATTGTCCATTTTATTTAATAAACCTGGGTCATAGTTGTAATTGGTATTGACAGAATTAATGAAATTATTGAATTGAGCAATACTTTTTGTATCACCATAGTAATTATTAAAATCATATTTTACATCAAATGCTTCTCTTAAAAAATCGGCATTGAAAAAATAAAACAATCGATTTTGTTTAAACGGACCGCTTAGTACAATTCCTGTATTGTTATACAGTTCTTGATTTCCCCTCATATATCTATAAAAACTAGCAGTAGGTGTATTTTTACCTGATTTAGTAATCATATTAATTGCAGCACCCGTATACCCTCCAAGCGAAGCGTCGTATGGCGATAAAAGCAATTGAATCTGATCGATGGTTTCAAATGAAATTGGAATATTACCTGTTTGACCACCATAAAATCCAGTTGTTGATAATCCAAAAGCATCATTTTGTAAAGCACCATCAATATATAATGAATTATAACGGTTGTTTTGCCCCGAAAAAGAAACAGTTCCTGTTGCATTTTCTTTAATAAATGCCTGCGGAAACAATCGAAACAATTGTCCAAAGTCTCTTGCCGTTTTTGGAATTTGATCAATTGTGGTAGACGATAAATATGAATATTTACTAATACTATTATCGGTTGAAATTGAAGTAGATTTTATTAAAATAGGTTGTAAATAATTAATGGATGCTTGTAGTGAAACATCTATTGATAAAGACTTCCCCAACATAACTTGAATATTTTGAACAAGAAGTGTATCAGTATTTGGAGATACAAATCGCAATTGATAGTTAGATCCAGGGATTAGATTATTGAATTGATAATGTCCTAGTAAATTGCTTGTTGTTATCCTTTTTAATCCTGTTAATTCGTTACTTAATTCAATCGACACATTCACAAATTGCTCATTGTTTAAAGTTGTTTTTCCATTAATATTTCCAGTTGAAACCTGTGTAAAAACAGTAGATTGGAAGTATATACAAGCACTAAGAATGATTATTTTTTGCATTGGAGTATCTAATTAATATCCAATGCTAGCATAGTTATCAACTATTTTAATGGTAGTTTCTACTGATTATTTGATTTTTTACACGGAATTATGCAGATAGCTTCTGAAAGTGTTTCATTAATTTTGTAATCAAATTAGAAATATGCTAGATCGAATAGAGGAGGCCATTGAAGACATTCGCAATGGTAAAATGGTTGTTGTAGTTGATGATGAAGACCGCGAAAATGAGGGTGATTTTATTATTGCAGCTAGGTTTGCAACGCCAGAAGCAATTAATTTCATGAGTAAAGAAGGGCGTGGTTTAATATGTGTTGCATTAACCGAAGAGCGTTGTGTAGAATTAGCATTATCCCCTATGGTAATTGCTAACACTTCTTCACATGAAACTGCATTTACGGTTTCAGTAGATATTATTGGAAATGGAGCAACTACCGGAATTTCTGCCCAGGACAGGGCTAAAACAACTCAAGCTTTAATAAATCCTGCAACCAAACCTTCGGATTTGGGTAGACCAGGACATATTTTTCCATTAATAGCCAAAAAAGGTGGAGTATTAAGAAGAGCTGGGCATACAGAAGCTACTATGGATTTAGCTCGCTTAGCAGGGTTAGAACCAGCGGGTGTTTTAGTAGAAGTGATGAACGAAGATGGAACTATGGCAAGATTACCCCAATTGCGTCTTATTGCTGAAAAGTTCAGTTTGAAAATTATAAGTATAAAAGATTTGATTGATTTTAGACTAAAAACTGATTCATTAATTGAAGAAATAGTTAGAGTAGATATGCCTACTCAGTTTGGCAATTTTACTTTAGTAGCGTACAAAGAAAAATTAAGTGGTGCCGAACATTTAGCC
>JAYVRC010000390.1:0-4739 GCA_043776615.1 Sphingobacteriia bacterium | reverse complement strand
ATTATGGCATTTTCCAAGGGTTGGAAAAGGAGCTTCTTTTAAATTGGAATATGATCGTATAGAATGGAGAAATAATGAACAGGAATTTAAACAATGGTGTGATGGGAATACTGGATATCCAATAGTTGATGCAGGCATGAGAGAATTAAATACTACTGGCTTTATGCACAATAGAGTTCGAATGATTGTTGCGTCTTTTTTAACCAAACACTTATTAATTGATTGGCGTTGGGGAGAAGCGTATTTTGCTCAAAAGTTACTTGATTTTGATTTGGCTGCAAATAACGGCGGGTGGCAATGGGCAAGTGGAAGCGGATGTGATGCAGCGCCCTATTTCAGGGTGTTTAATCCCTATTTGCAAACATTAAAGTTTGATAAAGAATTAAAATATATTAAAAAATGGGTACCTGAATTTCAGGAGCTTAATTATCCTCAGCCTATTGTGATTCACGAAGTTGCAAGAAAACGTGTATTGGAAGTTTATGCAAAAGCTTTGAAAGGAAATTAATATTTTATTGATTTACTAATTGATACTAATTTATTTACAGCTTCCATTCCATCATTACCCAAATTGAGTGAGTATTCATTCACATATAAATCGATATGTTTTCGCATTATTTCCTCGTTCATTTCTTGGGCATTTAATTTAACATAGTCCGATATAAATGGATATTGTTCAAAAGCATATTCAATACTTTTACGAATAAATCCTTCTATTTTTTTTGTAATATTTTGGTTGATATTTTTTTTAATTACAATTCCTCCAAGAGGAATTGGGATGTTTAATTCATGCTCCCAATATGCTCCTAAGTCCAACTGTTTATTTAAACCTTTCTCTTCATAAGTAAACCTATTTTCATGTATAATAACGCCAGCATCAACTTCACCTTTTAATACCGCATCTTCAATTTCATTAAATACCTTAAATATTTTATTTTTTGCTTCAGGAAAAGCCAGCATAAATAATAAATGTGCAGTTGTATTGATACCTGGAATTGCTACTGTTTTATTTATAGTCCATACAACATTTTTTTTAGTTACGAGTAATGGGCCAACACCTTTTCCTAATGCACCCCCACTATTTAAAAGTTCATATTTATCCAGAATAATTGGTAAAACGCCATAGCTTATTTTACTGATATCTATCTTACCAGCAATTGCCCATTCATTTAAGGTTTGAACATCTTCCAATTGTACATCAAATTCAAACCCTTCAGTATCAATTTTATTATTTACTAGGGCATCAAAAATGAATGTATCATTCGGACAAGGTGAGAATGCAAGAGAAAATCGCATAATTGGAATATTAAACAAAGTTAATTCATTCGAGTAAGCGATTAACTTTTCGCATTCTTAAATATGATCATTTAGTAATAAGCTACTTGATCTTATAAAGCTTTTCGAGATATTGAATAATGGTTTGATTTAAAAGATCTATAGACTCTTTCATCTTCCAATTAATTTTATCTCTTTCGCCAATATAGTTTGAAATGGCCCTGATTTGAATAAATGGGATATTCATTTCTCTACATACATAATGAAGTGCAGCTCCCTCCATACTTTCTAAAGTTGGTTTATACTTTTTAGTGAGCTGATTAATTCTTAGTTGATTGGTTGTAATTTCATTTACAGTAATTGCATTTACTTCTTGCAGTTTCAACAAATTAAATTTATGTAGCCATGGGTTGGGTAATGATCTTTTTTCAAAAGGATGGTAGCTGCTTTTTTCTAATTTAAGATCAAAGATATCTTTCCAAATTCCATGCTCTTCAACTCCTACGTCGCCCAATATCTCCTCTTTTACAACTAACACTTTCCCTAATGGAATTCGTTTATTAAAACATCCTGCAATACCAATTTGAATTACTAAATCTGGTTTATCTTCGATGGCTAAACGAGTAAAAGCAACTGCACTTGATAACATGCCAACACCAGATTGATAAAATTGAACTTTTAAGCGCTCACTATCGCCAGTATATAATCCATTCAATTGAATAAAAGTGGGCATCCATTCACCTACCGTAGCGGCAGTAATTACTACTCTCATAAGTGTAAAGTTGATGAAAAACCATCAAATTTCTCCAATTTTGTACCTTTGCAAAAATCATAGTAGGTAATGGTATATTTAACCAGGCAAGAACACTTTAACGCGGCTCATAAATTATATAATCCTCAATGGACTAAAGAACGCAATGAAGCAATTTTTGGGGTATGTGCTAATGAAAACTGGCATGGTCATAACTATGATTTATTTGTAACAATAAAAGGTATTCCTGATACAAATACTGGCTTTCTTTTTGACGTAAAAGAGCTTAGTAAACTTATTAAAGTGCATGTTATTGACCAGCTCGACCATAAAAATCTTAATATGGATGTGCCTTTTATGGATAATAAAATGTGTAGTACTGAGAATTTGGCAATAGCAATCTGGAATGAATTGGTGCCCAATTTGCCACAAACTGTTGTTCTTCATTGTATTAAGTTGTATGAAACTCCCCGTATTTATGTAGAATATTTTGGTAATTAAATCAGTTTGTTTAATTATTTAATATTTTTTTTAAACAAAATAACCATCTTGGTGTTGTTATTGATTATTATTAAATATCCATAAACAGTTGTTATTTTTGCTGCTCTATGGATTGGGCCACTTGATCAGCACACTTCTGAAACAGTGCCTTAATAATAGTTCTAAATTGTTGGAAGATTCATTGTTTTACAAAAGCATGTTAGTGTGCATGCATTTGAAACCTTTTTACATGAGTAATAATAAAGTTGCTGTTTTTCGCAAAGAGCATTTTAACGCAGCACATCGCTTGTATAATCCCAGTTTTTCTATTGAGCAAAATAAAGCTGTTTTTGGTTTGTGCAATAATGAAAACTACCATGGTCACAATTATGAATTAATTGTAAAAATTACTGGTGAAATTGATCCTAACACAGGATATGTAATTGATTTGAAACAATTAAGCGATTTAATAAAAGTAGAAGTATTAAATAAGTTTGATCATAAAAACTTAAACCTAGACACGACTGAATTTAAACAACTAATTCCAACTGCTGAAAATATAGCAGTAGTATGTTATGATTTGTTAAGAGCTAAATTAGCAACTAAACTTGACTTAAAAATTAGATTATATGAAACAGAACGAAATTATGTCGAATATCCGTCTTAATGGAAATACGATTGAATTTAATGAAGAGATGATGGATAGCATGGGCGATAACCATATTAGCACTTCTATTGATACACCCATGCTTTCAACTGCATTTGATAAAACAGATGATGAAAAGATTGCTATAATTCAAGAACATTTCAAGGGGATTATGGAAACCATGGGCCTTGATCTTTCCGATGATAGTTTAAAAGGCACTCCAAAGCGTGTTGCTAAAATGTTTATCAAAGAAATTTTTAGTGGACTAAATCCTGCTAATAAACCAGCCGTTGCATTGTTTGAAAATAAATACAAATACAATGAAATGCTTGTTGAAAAGAACATATCATTCTACAGTAACTGCGAGCATCATTTCGTTCCAATTATGGGTAAAGCGCATATAGCCTATATTAGTAATGGAAAAGTAATTGGATTAAGTAAATTAAATAGATTGGTAGAGTATTTTGCGAAAAGACCTCAGGTTCAAGAGCGTTTAACAGTTCAAATTGCAAAAGAACTACAATTGGCTTTGGGTACAGATGATATTGCAATAGTAATTGATGCAAAGCATTTATGTGTTGCTAGCAGGGGAGTAGAAGATGATACATCTTCTACAATTACTTCTTTTTATGGTGGTAGGTTTACTAACGAAAAAAAGAAAGAAGAATTTCTTCGCTATATTGAATTGAAAACCGAATTTTAAGTAAAATATTCAACTATGTCTAAGCATGCTTTCGTTTTTCCAGGACAAGGTGCACAGTTTATAGGAATGGGAAAAAGCTTGTATGAAAACAATGCTTCAGTTAAAATACTATTTGAAGAAGCAAATGCATTACTTGGGTTTAGCATTAGTGATATTATGTTTTCGGGAACCGATGAAGCATTAAAACAAACCAATATAACCCAGCCTGCAATATTTTTACATTCTATTGCTGCTTTCAAAACAATTGAAAATGCGAGTCCCTCAATGGTAGCTGGACATTCTTTAGGTGAGTTTTCTGCTTTAGTAGCCAACGGAACATTGAGTTTTGAAGACGCATTGCTTTTGGTAAGCATAAGGGCAAAAGCTATGCAGAAAGCTTGTGAATTAAACCCATCTACAATGGCTGCAGTATTAAATTTGTCGGATGAAAAAGTAGAAGAAATTTGTACCAATATTTATAAAGAAACAGGAGAGATTGTAGTACCTGCAAATTATAATTGTCCCGGTCAATTGGTTATTAGCGGATCTATAAAAGGCATTGATATTGCATGTATTAAAATGAAAGAAGCTGGTGCTAAACGTGCATTGGTTTTACCTGTAGGAGGTGCTTTTCATTCTCCGTTGATGTTGCCAGCTAAAGAAGAATTAGCAACTGCAATTGAATCTACCCAATTTAATCAACCTACTTGCCCTGTTTATCAAAATGTAGTTGCAAAAGGGGTAATTAATCCATCTGAAATAAAAACTAATTTAATTGAACAACTTACTGGTGCTGTTAAATGGACTCAATGTGTTCAATCTATGATAAATGATGGTGCAACTGAGTTTACAGAATGTGGACCAGGTAAGGTTTTACAAGGATTAATAGGAAAAATTGGTGGTTC
>JAYVRC010000389.1:0-4762 GCA_043776615.1 Sphingobacteriia bacterium | reverse complement strand
ATTCTGGCCTAATCTCATCCGACAAAGCTATATAACCTGATAATATATTATTGATGATTACAAAAACTATAGTTTCTGCTTCATTGGCTGAATACGCTTCTGGCAAACCGATATTGTTTTCTTTTAAATAACCTGGACTTACAACTAAAAAATTTTTACCTTCTACTGTTGCTTCAACTCCTTTGCCTGTAATGGCATTAAAGTTTTCAGTTGAAGGAATGGTAAGATTTAAATCTTTTACTTTTTGTAAAATACCTGTAGCAATGGGGTGTTCTGATTTTTGTTCCAATGCAGATGCCATGCGTATCAATTCATTTTCTGGAATATCTTTTTGCAATGAGACAATTTTTGAAACCTGAAATTTACCAATGGTTAATGTGCCTGTTTTATCAAAAACGATAGTAGTTATTTTTCTTGCATTTTCAAAAGCTGTCCTATTCTTAATTAACAATCCGTGCTTTGCAGAAAGTGTAGTTGATTTAGCAACAACTAAAGGCACAGCTAAACCCAATGCATGAGGACAGCAAATAATAATTACTGTTACCATTCGCTCCATAGCAAAAGCCAAAGTTTGACCAGTGAGATACCAATATAAAAATGTAGTAATACCCGAAAGAATAGCAATTATAGTTAACCATTTTGCAGCAGTATCTGCCATTAATTGAGTTTTTGATTTTGACTTTTGGGCATCATCTACCAACTTAATAACCTGTGATAAATATGAATCTTTTGCAGCATGTGAAACAGTAACTTTTATAGCCCCATTACCATTAATTGCTCCAGCAATAACCTTATCCCCCACATTCTTTTTTACTGGGGTACTTTCACCAGTTAACATACTTTCATTCAGGTAGCTTTCACCCTCCAAAATTATACCGTCCGCAGCCACTTTTTCACCTGGCTTTACCAAAATAATATCACTTTCTTTTAGCGTATCTGTCTTTACATCATACACCATATTAGGCATTACCATGTGTGCATCAGATGGCATTAATTGCACCAATAGTTCTAATTCTTTTGAAGCACCTGCAACTGATTTCATTTCTATCCAATGCCCCAATAACATAATTAGGATAAGGGTTGTGAGTTCCCAAAAAAAGTCCATACCCTGTAAACCAAATACAATTGCAACACTATAAGTATAGGCAACAGTTATGGCAAATCCGATCAGGAACATCATGCCCAAATTGGTTGACTTTACTTCATCTACTAAGCCTTTTAAAAACGGCAACCCCCCATAAAAAAATACAAAGCTGGATAAACCAAATAGTACATATTTAGACCCTGCAAACTGCCAGTCTAATTTTAACCAATGCTGTATCATTTGAGATAACAACATGATAGGAATGGCAAGTACAAGCACTACATAAAAACGCTTTTTAAAATCATCAATCATCAACATTGGCATGTCATGTCCTTCGTGTTTTCCTTCCTTTTTTACTAGTGGAATTAAATTCATGCTACAAAGCGGACAAATGCCCGCTTCTTCCCTAATAATTTGAGGGTGCATTGAGCAAGTGTATTGCTGCTTTAAGTGAACTTTTTTAAATGCTTTCAATTTTTTAAAAAAGGTTTACATTTTCATTCCTTTCATTTTTTCACTTTTTACTAAACCCATTCCACATTTAGGGCATTTACCAGCTTTATCAGATTGAACCTCTGGATGCATTGGACAAGTATACATTTTGCTATTTGCTGATTTATCCATTTCTTTCATTTTATTCATCATCATTGGTTTTGAGTGCATCATTGTCATCATTTTATTACACATTGAAGAATCCTTTTCGCACATTTCCATCATATCTCCCACCATCATATTTTTCATAGCATCATCTTTCATCATACCTTGTCCCATCATTTTTTTGCAACTATCGCTACTCATCATCTCTCCCATCATTTCTTTCATATAAGATTGATTATGTGCAATTGCAGCTATTGTTGCTTTTCGTTGGTTGTCGTCTTTTAAATATTGTTCAGTTGATTGTGAAGGGTTACAAGCAATAAATAAAATAGTAGCTGCAACGAAAACGATTGAAATCATTAAAAACTTTTTCATACTTATACTCATTTGTTTAATAATGAGTGTACAAAGGTTGTACTATCGGAAATTATTACGTTACATATTAGAAGAAATAAATTACACGTATCACTGTAATTGTTTAATATAATTTATTATCTGCTTTATGTCAACATCATTTTCCCATATTAAAGTATATTTGATCTTATAGTTCAGCAATAATGGTTGTATTAACAAGTAAAAGAAATAAGATTAATTGTATATTTAACTTACAAAACCCATGAAATGAAAATCCTATTCACATCAATACTTTGCATTTTAATATTCAGTTACATTCTATTAATACAATCTTGTAGTAAAAATTCAGATAGCTCTTCAACCGGATCTAGCAATGCAAAAGATACTTGGGCAATTATTCAGGATAATATTTTAACTCCAAGTTGTGCAACCAGTGGATGTCATCAATCTACATCTGATGCTACCTTTATTCAGCATAATTTAATTTTAACTTCAGCAGTAGCATACGAAAATATTTTCAACGTTGCTTCTAAAAATTCAGCTGCAAAATTGGATGGTATACTTAGAGTGAAACCAGGAAATTATTTACAAAGTTTACTGTATTTAAAAACAGATTGCCTAGCTCCTAGTATTACTAAATACGGATCTTCCATGCCACTTGGATCGGCCTTTCTAACACAAGGTAAAATTGAATTCATCAAACAATGGATTACAAATGGAGCACCAAAAAAGGGTTCAGTAGTTGATGAAGCTGTCCTATCCAATTCCAATCAATGCATTCAAACTTTTATACCTCTTGCTGCGCCCTTACCATCAGAAGGATTTCAGTTAAAAATTGATCCATTTATTGTAAACCCCAACACAGAACGTGAAGTATTTGTGAACAGAATTACTCCCAATACATCAACTTTTTATATAAATAAATTTACAATGCAGGGACGGTCAAACAGTCATCATTTTGTATTGTATGGATTTCAGAATTCCAGTTTGCTACCTCCTGTTAATAGTTTAAGAGATTTGTATAATCCTGATGGATCCGTTAATGCTACTACTTTTACGCAAATGCAGAATCATATTTTTTTAGGTGGAGGTACCGACGTTAATCAGACTTATACTTTTCCTACAGGCATTGCGCTGAAAGTTCCTGCAGCTACTTCATGGGACTTAAATGCGCATTATTTTAACAAACAAACAGGGGGACTAACAGGCGAAAACTACCTCAATTTTTATACTGTTCCACAGTCTTCCGTTGTTAAAGAGGCTCAATCGATTAATTTTTCAAATTACAATTTTTCAATTCCTGCCAATTCACGAACTACCATCACCACCAATTATACTTTTCCTCAACCAGTAACGGTGTTCATGCTTACCTCCCATTTTCATAAAACGGGCGAGAAATTTCAGATTAAAATCTTTGGAGGCACACGCAATGGCGAGTTGGTTTATGAAAATCTTGATTGGGAACATCCTAAAGTGATCAATTTTCCAACACCTATTTTATTAAAAGCTGGAGAAGGTTTAACCAGTGTAGTAACCTATAATAATACAACAAGCAAAGCGATTGGTTTTGGGTTAACGAGCGAAAATGAAATGAATATTATTTTTGGGTATTATTATTAATATTTATTTTTTATATCAATAAATAGACTTGAATTTTAATAAACAAGTTTTGAAAAATGGTTTTAATTTTTTACTACTTGCTAAGAAATACTTTGAGTAAACTTATATTATCCAGCTTGTACTGAGTTGTATGCCTGGTAAATATACCAGACGTTTAAACCGATATATACCACCAACAACACAGTGCCAATAATTTTATTAATCTGTTCGGCTTGTTCTTTATGTCCGCGCTTAATGTAATTCAGGGTAAAAACAGAAGCCGTAATAACAAGCAAAATATAAATGAGCGTAAACCCGTGTAGTGTATCCACTAATGTAAAACTATTGCTCTCAGGCAGAGCAGAATCAATAATGTATTTGTTTCCTACCACTGCAAATAAAGAGCCCACACTTAGCGCCAGTCGGGAATCCATATTATCAGGATGGATATAAAAGCACATACAGGCTATCAGAAACGAAACATACATACCAAGGAACATTTTAATAAAAAGTTCCCAAGAATTACGATGTACTTCTATTGTTACATTATAAGTACCATATTTAGATTGTGGTTTTTTGAGAGCAGGGTCACCAAAACTGGTTGCATAGTCTTTGATATTGGTTTGAGTGTTAAAGCTGTCCTTTACCCAATCTATCAAGAAATCTTTGCCGTAATGTTCTCCTAACGTATCTCTTGCAAAAACTAGTGATTTAGCATCATACATTGAATTTTCAATAGCAAACCTTAAGTTTTGCCGATCAAACGGAAAGTTTTTTATGTTCCAATTGCCTATCATCAGGCATTGTAGTTTCAGGAGGATGTAAATTGTGCCATCTTTTAAGGTATCGAGCGTAGCATATTCTTTTTGGAATGACTTTGCCATCGGCACTTCTAGGTTTTTCATAAAGTCAAACTCGGGTCGCTTATACTTCAACCATAGCCACATGTTTACTTTGTAAGCTTTTTCCTTAAAGTCAATATCATGTATGCTGGTAATATATATTCCAACAGTTACTGTGTCTGGATGCGCATCATTTGCAAAAGCAGTAGAGGTGAATAAGGTAGAATTAGCAATGAAAATCAGAAAAAGTAAAATATTTTTTTTCATCAAAGCAGTTTACAGTTAC
>JAYVRC010000388.1:0-4766 GCA_043776615.1 Sphingobacteriia bacterium | reverse complement strand
TTAGTGGTATTACTTATTGCAAACTCCCCCATAGCTTTTTTATCGCTTACAAAATGAATAAGTGGTATTACCGCAAAGCCTAATTGTAGGCTTAAAATAACTTGACTAAATACCAATAAATCATCTACTTTATCATCTCCATAAATTATAATAACAAATACAGCAGGGGCAATTGCTATTATTCGAGTTAATAGTCTTCTTAACCAAGGATTAATTCTTAATTGCAGATAACCTTCCATAACTATTTGACCAGCAAGTGTTCCTGTAAGGGTTGAGCTTTGACCAGCTGCAATTAATGCGACTGCAAATAATATTGGAGCCAAAGCAGTGCCCAATAAAGGCTGAAGTAACCTATGTGCATCCTCAATTTTTGCAACTTGTGTATTACCTGTTTTAAAAAAGATGGTTGCCGCTAATATTAAAATGGCAGCATTTACTAAAAAAGCAGCATTTAGAGCAATGGTACTATCTATTAAATTGTATTTAATTGCCTTTTTAATACCAATTCTATCTGGCGATATTTTTCTGGTTTGCACTAATGCTGAATGGAGGTATAAATTATGAGGCATTACTGTAGCCCCAATAATACCTACTGCAATGTATAATGACTCTTTTGATAATGAAGTTGGTATAAGTCCTTTAGCTACTTCAAGCATTGGTGGTTGAGCCAATAATATTTGAACCAAGAATGAAGCCCCAATTACTACCACCAAGCCAATAATGAAAGCCTCCATTTTTCTGATCCCATAACGCTGTAAAACAAGAAATAGAAAAGTGTCTAAAACCGTAATTACAGTACCCCATACAATAGGAATTCCTGTTAATAAATGTATACCAATAGCCATTCCTAACACTTCTGCCAAATCACAAGCTGCAATAGCTAATTCGGCTAAAATATATAGACAAAAGTTAATAAATGGAGGGTATACTTCTCTATTAGCTTGTGCCAAATCTCTTCTTCTTACAATTCCAAGCCTAGCACTCAAACTTTGTAATAATAGTGCCATTAAATTACTCATTAACAAAACCCAAATAAGCTGATACCCAAATTTGGCTCCGCCTTGAAGGTCAGTAGCCCAATTACCCGGATCCATATAACCAACGCTTACTAAATAAGCTGGTCCTATATATGCCAAAATTCTTTTAAACCCTTTACGAGGCAAAGTGGTATCTACAGTTTCATGAACTTCACTTAATGAGTTTTCTGGATGTATTCTTTGTACCATAGTAATTTGGGCTAAATTTAAATTTATTCATCCGTCTCAACAAACAAAAGATTAACCCATTCAAATTATATCATATTTTTATTGCAAATATTCATTTATGAATAAATGGGTTTATGCAATTTTAATACTATTTTTTTTTAGTTGTAAAGAGAAGCAATTAGATCTTTCTGGAGAAGTACCTATTAAACAGGATGACTTCTTTGGGATATTCAAACCAATGGTTCTTCCCTTTAATGTTTCAGATACCAATATCGAAAAATCGGCTGACACCATTACAATTGGACTAAAAGCATTTCTTCAATTCTTTCCAGACAGTTCTTTTAAAACCCTAACTGGAAATAATCGAAAATTTACTATTCATCCAATCGGAAAAATTGAAAAGGAAAATGAACAATACCTTCTCGTATTAATATCAGAAAAAAAGAAAAAAAAATTAGTCATATTTATATCCAATAAGAAAAGTAAATTTTTAGCTGCTAAAGAGCTTTTAAACAATGATCGTCAAGATGAATATTTTCATTCATTACTGATTAATAAGGAACCTACTTTTTTATTGAGTAAAGAAAAAATGGGAAAAGATGGACAATTACTTTTTTCAAGAACAGGTTGGGTGTATAGTAATGCTGGAAATTTTATGGTAGTAATTAATGACACCAACGAAGACCCCAAAAAATTAGGAATAATTAATCCGATAGATACACTTTCTAAAAAGAATAAATACAGCGGAGATTATGTAAAAGATAAGAAAAATTTTATTTCAATTAGGGACGGCAAAAACAACAATGTCTACCAATTTTTTATACATTTTGAACGAAATGAAGGGAGTTGCACTGGCGAATTAAAAGGTGAATTGAAAATGAAAACGAATACTTCAGGAATTTTTAATGAAAATGGCGATCCCTGTATTATTGACTTTGTATTTGAAGGCAATGAAATCTCAATAAAAGAACAAGGAAGTTGCGGAAATCACCGAGGAATAAAATGTTTCTTCGATGACCGATTTATAAAGAAAAAAGAACTCAAAACAAAAAAGCTTAAAAAGTAGTAAAAAACATATTTACCTACCCGTTTATTCAGTTATCCACTGATGTTAATGTGTATTAAATACATTATCCAAAAATTCATATATATTGCACACTGCATTGTTCACCAAATAAAAAAACATGAGCTTTAGAAATTACCAGGTACCTTATCCAATTAACGATCAGTATGCAAAAAAAGCAGCTTACTTTTCAATGGAGTTTGCAATTCATCAACCATTAAAAATTTATAGTGGGGGACTAGGTTTCTTAGCCGGTTCACATCTCAGAAGTGCATATGAATTACGTCAGAATATGATTGGTGTTGGAATTCTTTGGAAATATGGTTATTATGATCAAGCAAGAAATCAAGACCAAACTTTACAAGTTACTTGGATGGAAAAAATGTATTCTTTCTTAGAAGATACTAATATCAAGTTCCAAATAATGATTCATGAACATCCAGTATGGGTTAAAGCTTTTTATTTAAATCCATCTACTTTTAATAGTGCGCCACTGTTTTTATTGAGCACCGATTTACCAGAAAATGATTATGTTTCACAAACAATAACGCATCGTTTGTACGATGCCAATGTTGCTACAAAAGTTGCACAATTTATTTTATTGGGTGTTGGTGGAGCAAAATTGATTGATGAATTAGGATTTAATCCAGATGTATATCATTTAAATGAAGCCCATGGAATTTCATCCGCATTTTACTTACTCAATAAATACAAGAGCTTAGCAAAAGTTAAGGAACGCCTTGTATTTACTACTCATACTCCAGAGGAAGCTGGTAATGAAAAACATGATATTTATTTATGTCACAAAATGAGTTATTTCTGTGGTTTAAGTATTGATGAAGTTCGTAAATTAACTGGCATAACAGATGACCAATTCAATCACTCTTTAACAGCTTTACGATTTGCACGAAAAGCAAATGGCGTTTCAGCATTACATGGTGTTGTGAGTAGAGAGATGTGGAAGAATTATGAAGGAATTTGTCCGATTACTTCAATTACAAATGCACAGAATTGGACTTATTGGGCAGATAAGCAAATGTATAAAGCAATGGAAGCAAAGGACGACGTTGTTTACGACGACCGTAAAAAATTTCTAAAAAAGCGTGCTTTCGAAATTGTTGCCGATCAAACAGGTAAAGTTTTTGATCCAAATGTTTTAACGATTGTTTGGGCAAGACGATTTGCAGGTTATAAGCGTGCTGGAATGTTGACATATGACATGGATCGATTTGAAAAAATGTTGAACAATACTAAATATCCTGTTCAAATTATTTGGGCTGGAAAAGCTTATCCAGTTGATCACCCTGCAATATCTGAATTTAATAATTTAGTACACCTAAGCAAAAATTATAAAAATGTTGCTGTACTAGTTGGTTACGAATTGGCTCTAAGTAAAAGAATGAAGCAGGCTTCAGATGTTTGGTTAAATAACCCTCGCGTACCAAGAGAAGCATCTGGAACTAGTGGAATGACTGCCGCAATGAATGGGGCTGTCAATTTCTCTACAGATGATGGTTGGATACCAGAATTTATCAATCATGGTAATAATGGCTTTGTAGTGCCTAAAGCTGATTATGAAAATATGACTCAGCATGAACAAGATGAATATGATTTAAATAAAGCTTACGAAATTCTTGAGCAACAGATTATTCCAATGTACTATGATAATTTCGATACATGGCGTCAAATAATGAAAAATGGTATGATGGACGTTCGTTTTCAGTTTGATAGCAATAGAATGGCTCATGAATATTATGAAATAATGTATAAATAAGATTGGATTAGTTTTTCTAATGCCCCCGCCTACAGGTGTGGGCATTTTTTTTGAAATACATTAACCTTTCGTGTTTAGCTTTGTTGTTATCAAAAATCATTATGCCAAATAAATTAGTCATAGCTATTACTGGTGCCAGTGGATCAATTTATGCAAAACTGATGCTCGACAAACTAGTCTTATTAAAAGATCAATATGATGAGTTGGGAATTATAATGAGTAAGAATGCCAAAGATATTTGGCAAACCGAAATAGGCGATCAATCTTATAACAAATACCCTTTTATCATTTATGAAAAATATGATTTTACTGCTCCATTTGCTTCTGGCTCAGCTAAATTTAATACGATGATTGTAGCACCATGTAGTATGGGAACTTTAGGAAGAATTGCAGGGGGAATTAGCGATGACCTCTTGACCAGGGCTGCGGATGTTGTTTTGAAAGAGAGAAGAAAACTAATTTTAATGGTAAGAGAAACACCATATAATTTAATTCATATTAAAAATATGGAAACTGTAACATTGGCTGGTGGAATTATTTGTCCCGCTACCCCATCCTACTACAGTTTACCTAAAACAATTGAAGAATTAGCTAATACGGTTGTTGATAGAGTACTAGATTTAGCCGAGTTAAATATCGATTCTTTTAGATGGGGTTCTGCAAAATAAAATACCTCACAAATTTTATTTTGTGAGGTATTTTATTTTGCAATGTGTTATGATTC
>JAYVRC010000387.1:0-4801 GCA_043776615.1 Sphingobacteriia bacterium | reverse complement strand
AAAAAAATTACTTTGATAGATTACGAATGCCTAGAGCACAGTGATGGACAACGTATTATTGGGTTTGGTTTTTTTGCAGGAATTGTTGGTGCTCATAATGGTATAATGGCCTATGGTAAACGGACTGGTACATTTCACCTCGACAGAGTAAATCATGTTAAAGATTATAGAGAATTAATTCATACCTATTTTGGATTAAAACTGCCACCCATTAAAATTGCAGTAACAGGAAGTGGGAGAGTTGCGCATGGAGTTGTAGAAGTAATGAATTTAATGGATGCCCAAGAAGTAGAGCCTGAAGATTATTTACTCAATCAATATGATTACCCAGTTTATGTTCAATTAAAAGGCAGCAAATTATATGAACATAAAATAAAAGGAAATTATTCGAGAGATCATTTTCATGAACACCCAGAGGAATATAATTGCTTATTTAATAAATATTATGCTCAAACAGATATTTTAATGAATGGAGTTTATTGGACAACTGGGATACCTCGTTTATTTAGCATGGACGATATCAACAAAAATAATTTTCGAATTAAAACCATTGCGGATATTACTGATGATAAAAATGGAAGTGTGCCCTGTAATTTAGGTGATGGAACTATTGAAGATCCTGTTTATGGAGTGAGTCGAAATAGTGGAAAAAAAACAGCTCCGTATATAGCAAATTCAATTGATGTAATGGCAGTTGGTAATCTACCAAATGAACTTCCTAGAGATGCTAGTAGGTATTTTGGTGAACAATTAATTAAATATATTTTGAGTGATATTCATAATGGTGGGTCAGCAATAATTGAGCGGGCAACAATACTTGATCAAGGGATACTTACAAGGAATTACGAATACTTAGCTGATTATGCTACAAAAAAATAGCCAATATTTATTTCAGCAAACCCTTTACCTCATTCAGTTTCATTAAAGCTTCAACAGGAGTTAAACGATTGATATCAATTGCTGCAAGCATATTTCTTATATCATTAAATGTTTGAGAGTGAGCATCAAAAATAGATAATTGCAGTTGTGGTGCACTAACCTGTTTTAATATATCATTAGTACTTTCTTTGCCTTCTTCTTTTACATGCTGCTGTTCTAATTGCTTCAAAATAATATTGGCTCTATTAATTAATGATGTTGGCATGCCCGCCATTTTAGCAACCTGTATTCCAAAACTATGTGTGCTTCCACCAGGTTCCATCTTTCGTAAGAAAATAATTTTATTATTTATTTCTTTATGGGTGATATGGTAATTCTTAACTCTAGGCAATAAATTATCCAATTCATTTAATTCGTGGTAATGTGTAGCAAATAAAGTTTTGGGTAGAAAAGGGCTGTTGTGAATAAATTCAACCATACTCCATGCAATTGAAATGCCATCATAAGTTGCAGTGCCTCTTCCAATCTCATCTAATAAAATTAAACTTCTGGCCGACATATTATTGATAATACTAGCAGTTTCATTCATCTCTACCATAAATGTAGATTCGCCGCCACTTAAATTATCTGATGCACCAACACGAGTAAATATTTTATCGGTTAATGGAATACTAGCAGAAAGTGCTGGTACAAAACTTCCCATATGTGCCATTAGAGTAATAATAGCTGTTTGCCTTAGCAATGCACTCTTACCACTCATATTCGGTCCGGTTAAAATAATAACTTGTTGATCCTTGGGGTCTAGTATTATATCGTTGGCGATATAGTTTTCGTCGGCTTCTAAATTTTGTTCTATTACTGGATGCCTTCCCTCTTTAATATCCAATTTCAAACCTTCATGCATTAATGGTTTTTTGTACTTAAATTGTATTGCATTATTAGCAAAACAAATTAAACAATCTACTGTTGCTAAAACTTGACCATTTATTTGAATAGGAGCGATGTAGTCTTGTAAAGCATCTAATAGTTGATTATAAATCTCCAATTCTATTTGTAATATTTTATCTTCAGCTCCAATTATTTTTTCTTCGTATTCTTTTAGTTCAGGAGTAATATATCTTTCGGCATTTGATAGTGTTTGTTTTCTTATCCAATCTACAGGCACTTTATTTTTATGAGAATTGGTAACTTCTAAATAGTAACCAAAAACATTATTGAAACTTATTTTTAAAGAATGGATTCCAGTTCTTTCTGCTTCTCTTTGTTGAATTTCAATTAAATATTCTTTCCCCCCAGAAGCAATTTTTCTTAGTTGATCTAATTCTTCATTAACCCCCATTTTTATTACCCCACCTTTTATAGCTAATACAGGTGGACTATCAACAATCTCAGCATTAATTTTTTCTACAATAGAAGGACAGTTATTTAAAGTAGCTGATAATTTTTTAAAATAAGGGTTACTACTTTCAAAAAGTGCTTTTTTAATTAAAGCAGTTTGTTCTAATCCGTTTGCTAGTTGAACAATATCTCTTGGATTTATTTTTCTGAGTGAAATTTTGCTAACCAATCTTTCAACATCACCACAGAGTTTAATTCCTTGAATAGTTTCATTAGTAAGAGATGCATTGAGTATTAAATATTCAACCGCTGTTAATCGCTCATTTATTTTTGCAAGATCATTTAGTGGAAATGCCATCCATCTTTTTAATAAACGTGCTCCCATTGGGCTAGCAGTGTTATCTAATACTTGCAATAAGCTTGTTTGTTGGTCATTGCCAGTTGGTAAAAGCTCTAAGTTTCTGATGGTGAATCTATCCATCCACAAAAAATCGTCGCGTTCAATTCTTTGTAAGCCCGTTATATGTTGTAGGTTAGGATGTTCTGTTTCTTTGAGATAATATAAAATTGCACCAGCTGCAACAATCGATTCTTTTAATCCATCTATCCCAAATCCTTTTAAAGAATGAGTTTGAAAATGTTTGAGTAAACTTTCTGTTGCAAAAGCCTCATCAAAAATCCAGCTCTCCATGGTATATGTGTAAAACTTAGCACCATAAGTTTCTTTAAATTGTTTTTGATAGTTTCTTTGAAAAATTACTTCTGCAGGTTTTAAGCTTTGCAATAGTTTATCGATATACTCATCATTGCCTTGAGCTACATAAAATTCACCTGTAGAAATGTCAAGCAATGCAATACCAGTAGCAGCTTCTGTAAAGTGCAATGCAGCTAAAAAATTATTGCTTTTGTATTCCAATAATTTTTCGTTGGTTGCAACACCAGGAGTAACCATTTCGGTAACACCTCTCTTTACAATTCCCTTTGCTAATTTTGGATCTTCCAATTGATCGCAAATGGCAACTCTGTAACCTGCTTTTACTAGTTTGTGTAAATAAGTATCTAATGAATGATGGGGGAAACCAGCCAATTCACTAGAAGCAGCTGCTCCATTATTTCTTTTTGTTAGTGTAATGCCTAATACTTTGGAAGCAATTATTGCATCTTCTCCAAAAGTTTCATAAAAGTCACCCACTCTGAACAACAATATTGCATCAGGGTATTTTTGCTTAATTGCCCTGTGTTGTTGCATTAATGGAGTGTCATTGCCTGATTTTGCCATGGGTAACAAATATAACAAAGCAAAGAGCCCCATTGAAGTGATGAGGCTCTTTGTGGAAAAAAATACTATATTATTTCAATATTATCTAGGTGTAACTGCTCTTGGCTTAGGCATTTCTTTTCTAGGAAGTTTGGCATCTCTTTGTGCAGCATTGTATACAAATGAAGCAACAATTGTAGCTATTTGTTTTAAATCAGCTTCAATTAAATGATCATATACATCCATATTACTATGATGTGTTCTGGTATCATATTCAATAGGATCCTGTATAAACTGAAACCCCGGTAATCCAACTCCATCAAATGATTGATGATCTGTTCCGCCTGTATTGCTAATGGTTACTGTGCTTGCGCCTAAATCTTTAAATGGAGCTAGCCACTGTGTAAATATATTTCTACAAGCTTCATTTCCTTGTAGATAAATACCCCTGATTTTTCCTGTTCCATTGTCGATATTAAAATAAGTAGAAAATTTTTCGTGTGCAGGCAATGGCTTCATGTCTGCAGGATCTGCAAATGTTTTCTTCACATATCCTCTAGAACCTAATAAACCTTCTTCCTCGCCACTCCATAAGCCAATACGTATTGTTCTTTTTGGTTCAACACCAATTGTTTTTAAAATACGCATTACTTCCATCATAACAGCAGAACCTGATGCATTGTCAGTAGCACCTGTACCAGTTTGCCAAGAATCGAGGTGAGCGCCAATCATTACCACTTCATCTTTTAAAGCAGGATCTGTTCCTGGTATTTCTGCAATAACATTGTATCCTTGTAAGTCCTTGGTTTGAAATTTAGTTTTTACATCTACATCCAATTTTATTGGAGCGCCAGCTTTTGCTAATCTTAGAATAGTATTAAAATCTTCAATGCCAACAGCCATATCTAAAAAATTTTCAGGATCAGTTGATTTATATGTTCCGCCTCCTTGGGCAAAAATGGTTCCATCATGACTTCTTACTCCACCTGAACTAATCAAAGCAATTGCTCCTTCTGATTTAGCCATTTCTTTTAATAAAATAGGTAGTCTTTGTCCGCCTCTCAATTGTGCAAATTGTTGCATCTGCCTGCGTTGCAAAGCCGTATCAATAGGACGTTGTGGCGCCATAGTTGCTGCGGCCATTTTATTTAATTCATCTTCAGTATATCTTTCAGCGTCGGCTTTAAAACTATGTTTATAAGTAACCAACTGGTCCATTATAATTACTTTGCCTTTTAGTTTACCTCTATAATTTTCTAATTCTGTGCTGTCTTTTGCAGCAATAATAATTACTTCAGCAGATTTTAATCCCCTTGTTCCACTAGT
>JAYVRC010000386.1:0-4832 GCA_043776615.1 Sphingobacteriia bacterium | reverse complement strand
CCAAAAATACTTTTCATCAATTTTATACCAATATTGAAGTATATATTAATTCTTTAATAAAATGAAGAATTTAATTTTTCCTTTATTACTTATTATGGTTTCCTTTATTCCAGAACAAAACAAAGTAGTGATATGGTTATGTGGAGATAGTACAATGTCGATTAAAGAAACTAAAGCTTACCCAGAAACTGGATGGGGTATGCCTTTTGCTCACTTTTGGGATTCTACAGTAGTTGTAAAAAATTTAGCCAAAAACGGAAGAAGCACTAAAACATTTATAAGTGAAAGCTTGTGGCAGCAAGTGGTAGAAAATGCAAAAGAAGGTGATTATGTTTTTATTCAATTCGGCCATAATGATGAATCTAAAGATAAATTAGAAAGATATACAACTCCTGAAACTTTCAGACTAAATCTTACCCATTTTGTAAATGAAGCAAGAGCTAAAAAAGCAATACCAATTTTGTTTACGCCAGTTAGCAGAAGAAAGTTTGATGATAACGGAAATGCACTTGAAACTCATTTAGGTTATTCGGATTATGTAAAAGAAGTTGCTTTAAAAGAAAATGTTTTATTGATAGATCTAGATACTAAAAGCAGGGCTATTTATCAGCAGTATGGAAAAGAAAATTCAACTCAATTATTTCTTCAACTAAAGCCCAATGAACATCCCAATTATCCCGATGGCAAAATAGATAATACTCATTTTAATGAATTGGGTGCTAGAGTTATTGCTCAATTGGTATTACAAGAATTACGTCTATTAAATACCAGTTTAAACCAACGAATTATTGCACCTGTTAAAAAATAAATATGTTGCAACGATTTTTGATATGTTCATTTTTTTGCTTTGCATTTAATTTGTTGGCAAATTCCCAGTCATCAAAACAATACGATATTGTTGTTGCTAAAAACGGGTATGGCAAATTTAAATCAGTTCAATCTGCTTTAAATTCAATTCCATCTGGAAATATAAAGCCAATAAGAATATTAATTAAAAAAGGTATTTATAAAGAAGTTGTTACAATAGATGCAAGTAAAAGTAATATTACCCTCATTGGCGAAGGTGCCAAAGAAACTATACTTACGTATAATAATCATGCAGGAACTAAACTTGCAAATGGAGATACATTAAATACATGGACATGTGCTTCTTTTTTCGTGTATGGCAACGATTTTCATGCAGAAAATATTTGCTTTCAAAATGATGCAGGATTTACTGCAGGACAAGCTGTTGCTTTACGTATTGAAGGTAACCGAGCTTCCTTTAAAAACTGCAGCATGATTGGTAATCAAGATGTTTTATTTTTAAGTGGAAGTGGAGTAAAACATTATTTTGAAAAGTGTTATATAGAAGGAACTACAGATTTTATTTTTGGTGCTGCTACTGCAGTATTTAATCAATGTACTGTTCATTGCAAAAAAAATTCTCACATTACCGCTGCTTCTACCAATAGCATTATACCTTTTGGATTTGTATTTTATTATTGTAAATTAACTGCAGATAGTAATATTAATAAAGTTTCATTAGGCAGACCATGGTCTCCTACTGCAAGTGTTACTTATATTAATTGTTGGTTAGGAAAACATATTGTGGAAGAAGGATGGAATAATTGGAAAAACCCTGCTAATGAAAGCACAGCAAGATATGCGGAATACAATAGTATTGGTCCGGGTGCAAATACAACTCAAAGAGTAAATTGGAGTAAGCAATTAACCTATGATGAAGCAAAAGATTTAACTATTGAAAAAGTTCTCGGAAACTGGAAGCCAGTTACAATGTATACAAACCCAATTATTCATGCAGATTACAGAGATCCTGATGTTATAAGAGTAGGAAATGATTATTATATGATTGCTTCAAGTTTTAATCAAGTACCAGGACTTCCCATTTTACATTCAACTGATTTGGTTAATTGGAGTTTAATAGGTTATGCATTGCAACAATTAATCCCATCAACTATTTTTACAAAAGTGCAACATGTTGCCGGTGTTTGGGCGCCATCTATTCGATTTCATAACAATGAATTTTATATTTATTGAGAAAGATTCGGTTGGCTTAAGTGTATTTCTCAACCAATCGTTGAATGCAGATAAGGGCGAAAAAAGTAAGAAAGTATTTGTAGAATCTACAAATAGCAATGCTATTTATTTTAATTGTAAGGTTGGTAAAAATGGTTAGACTCAATTTTTTTATAGTTTTGATGGTTTGGACTTTAAATTGCCAAAACAAGATTTGTTTATTGCTAAACCCGGATAATGGGTAGGTGCAGAAATTGGTTTATTTTGCATTAAATCAGCGAAGTTGAATAATGATGAATATGCTTCGATCGAATATTTTAACTTTCAAAAATTTTAATATGAAATATTTTGTTGTTCTTTTAATTGGTTCATTTTTATTTATCAATTCCCATGCTCAAAACAAGGATAGTATTGCTGTTGCTGCAGCAGTTGAACAATTAAGAACTGCAATGCTAAGTGGTATTGCAGAAGAGCTAAATGCAATAACCTCCAACAAGTTAAGTTATGGACATTCGGGTGGGCATGTAGAAGGCAAAAAAGAGTTTGTTGATAAAATTGCTAGCGGCAAATCAGATTTTATAACAATTGAATTAACAGATCAAACGATTGTAATATCGGGTAAAACAGCTATTGTTAGGCATACACTTAATGCAACTACCAACGATAATGGAAAGCCCGGGATCGTTAAACTTAAAGTTTTACTTGTTTTTCAAAAAGAAAAAGGAAAGTGGGTAATGTTAGCTAGGCAAGCCATTAAATTAGCTTAGCTTTTTTTGTAGAAGATATTCGTTGTATTATTTCTGCAGGTAGTATAACAGTTTCAAAATCCAATACTGGTCTTTTGCTTTCTATCATACTAATTAATAATTCTGCAGCTTTCTTACCCATTTCATATGCAGGTTGACGAACAACTGAAAGTGATGGAGATAAAAGTTCTGTAAAATCGAGATTACTAAAACCGATTAAGCCTAATTTTTCTGGAATAATAATTTTTTTTATATTACAATACCTCAAAATATTGGTAGTGACTTTGTCGGAACACGCAATGATTGCTTCTGTATTGGCTTTCGCTTTCATGATATTTTGCATAACCTGTTCTACTTCCTCATAATTTAATCCCCCATGTGGGCAATAATAAATTGATGATTCAGTAATGGGTAGCTTTTTATCTTTCATTGCTTTTTTATACCCTTCAACTCTATCTCTCGAAATAGACAGCAATGAAGCATTGGCAATACATACAATATTTTTATATCCATTTTTTATTAAATGAATAGTAGCATTATAAGATGCCATGAAATTATCTACAATTACTTTATGTGTATCTAAACTATCAATCACTCTGTCGAAACAAACAATTGGCATTCCTCTGTTATTTAGGTCTTCTATAGTGCTAAAATCGCTGGTTTCAGAAGAAACAGAAAGTAATATACCATCTACACTTCGAGAAGCTAAATATTGCAAAGCAGATACCTCCCGGTTATAATCTTCCTTACTTTGAGCAATTACTACATTGTATCCTTTTTGTTGTGCCACCGATTCGATGCCATTAATGGCTTGGGAAAAAAAACTATTGGCAATTTCACTAACCAACACACCAATTGAGCTACTTCTTTTTTCTTTTAAACTCAAAGCAATAGGATTGGGTCGATAATTCATCTCCCTAGCATATTCTAGTACTTTTGATTTGGTTTCTGGGCTGATTTCATAGCTATCTCTTAGTGCTCTACTTACAGTAGAAGTAGATAATCCAAGGACTTTTGCAATGTCTTTAATGGTAATAGCTTCAAACTTCATGAACGAGTCTTACATTAAGTGTTTAAGATTACAATTTACGGGAAAAATCCCGACATCGTTTGCGTAAATAATAACCTGCTAGAATGAGGCTTTGAACGAATATCTAAGTAGACTTGTATGTTAAATTTAAATGCTAATATATTTATGAAACGATTGCACCTGATATGTCTTGCATTGGGGTCTTTTTTAAGTGGGTATTCTCAAAATGCTTCCTCAGTTAAAGTTCAGAAAACTTCTTTTAGAAAAGACACTTTGAATATTGTACAATTTGGTGCAAAAACCGACTTATTTTCTATCAATACAAAATCAATTAATGACGCCATTATTGCTATGAATAAAAAAGGTGGTGGAGTGGTTTTAATACCAAGTGGTACTTGGGTATCAGGACCTATTGTTTTAAAATCAAATGTAAATTTACATATTGACAAAAATGCCTTAGTTGTTTTTACTCCAGATTTTAATCAATACCCTTTAGTTGAATCATCTTTTGAAGGAGTAGATGCAGCCAGGTGTAAATCTCCTATTAGCGCAGAAAATCAAACCAATATCGCCATAACTGGGGAAGGAATATTTGATGGGAATGGGTTTTATTGGCGCCCTTTAAAGAAAGAAAAATTATCGGAATCTGAATGGAAAAAACATTTAATAAAATTTGGTGGTGCATTAACGGAAGACAAGAAAACATGGTATCCTTCAAAAGCAGCAGCAGAGGCATCTGCTAAAAAAGATATTGGCAAATTAATTAATGGAAAAAAACTAGCCGACTTTGAATCTATCAAAGATTTCCTTCGCCCACATATGGTTAGAATAGCGAATTGTAAAAGAATTCTAATTGAAAAAATTACTTTAGAAAATTCCCCTTTTTGGACTACTCATATTTTGTTGAGTGAAGATATTTCTATTAACGGCTTAATAGTTAAAAATCCCTGGTATGGTGCAAATACAGATGCCATTGATTTAGAAAGCTGCAAGAATGTATTCATGGAAAACTGTGTATTTGATACTGGTGATGATGG
>JAYVRC010000385.1:0-4849 GCA_043776615.1 Sphingobacteriia bacterium | reverse complement strand
ATCGCTTACTGGGCCATTATTCTACATCAGTTTTTAATTATCTTTGAAAACAGATGCCGAATCTAAATTCTGTTTACACAATCTTCTTTACACTCTCTGTTTGCTTTCCAGCACGCACTAATTCTTTCTTATAAACATTTAATATTTCGTACCCTAAGCAATTATAAACCTTAGCGGATACTTGCTCATCATTTTCTAGATAAAAATCAAACTTAACTTCGGTATTTCCAGGATTAGGATAAAGATGAACTTCTGGTAAATCATTTTTTTCGCTGCTTTCATCATCATCATAAACTACATCAGACAGAGAAGAATATTTGAAACTATTGCCTGGATGATTACAGGGATGAAAAATTGTTTTAAAATCACTTCCTGCGTTAGCATGAAATCCATCTTTAAGAGTAACTTCTTCACCAAAACGATACCTAACTTTAAGTCCCGAGTTAATAATTGAGTTTGACATTATTGAATTTTGTGCTTCTATAAATTGATCCGTCGAATATGTGTTTATCTCTGTAAGGTCGAAATTATCAGGACAATATAAATCATTTTCCCATACACCTCTGCCCATGGTTCCTACTCTCAATTTATTTTCAACATAATTAATTTCGATACCATTAATAGCTACATGGGGCAAATCTACACCGACAAAATTCCATCCAATAGTTGGTGATGGATCATTCAATAATTTATTATTTGAATAAAAAACTCCTTGGTCTGATGCAAGATATACACCGCCATCCGTACCCTTTTCTAGAGCCATTGATGACCAACCTAACCCAATATAGGGAAGATTTTTAGTAATATTTGTAACTATTGGTGCAGAACTACTTAATGTATAATCAACCTTATATATTATACTATTCCCATTTGGAAAATTACTATCATCAGAAGTGTAACAAATATAAATTTGATCAGGGTTTTCTTCGCTGACCTGCAAATCACCAATCCACGAATTTCTTGGTATCGAGAGTTCTTCAAACGTAGATTGTGGAGAGTTGATATTTGCACTTTTAGTTCTAAATAATCTGTGATTTGGAGGATTACTACTACCATTATAATAATCAAGAACGTGTGCGTATAAATAATCGGAATTGGAAGGGGAGGCAAAAATATGCCACGTTAAATATGTGGTCATACCAGAAACAAGGTTGAAATTTGATATCGGATATCTATTGTTTCCTCGATTCTTTGATAGCATAATTTCAGTTCGTCCAGGAAACTGAGTAGTAGTTCCGGTACTATATTGCCAATCTGAATGTTGAGTATTAAGCACCCCTGAAATTGCCCACGCAGTCCAATTATTAGCAAAACTTGAAAATGAATTTTCTATGCCGTAATTATCTGATCGAACCATATAATTTTGCGTGCTTGCCCACATGTGGGATTCATCAGAATAATCAATAATGGGGGTCATACCATCACCACCATAAACAGTTCGCCAAAGGGGGTTCCAAGTAGAATTATAAGGAGGGTCAGTTCGGATAGTTCCATCATGGAAAGTTCCTATTAATAAATAACCTGGATTTGAAACGCTTGTTGACATTCTTAATACTTCAGCGATACCAATACCTTCACTCATGTTTGTCCAATTGGCTCCATTGTTAACTGATTTATAAACTCCTCCATGGCAGGCCATCCAAACTTCTCCTGAATTTGTAGGATGACCAACAAAATCTTCAACATCAACATGATATTCGTAAACGTTTGCTACGTAGTCAGGGTAATTTGTCCACAAACCAGAGATCCTTGTCTTATATCGGATATCTTGTGATACATATATATCATCAGCTAGTATTTGTGATATGCAAAAACCATGTCCGCTACCCATTGTTATTGTATGGCCGCTAGCATCACTTAGATCAGTCCATGCACCATTAGATTGATCCCACCTAAAAATTTTAGCATGGGAAGAATTATCATCAATTAAAAAATAAAAGTAATTGGAGTTTGCATTTGTTGTTTCAATTGTTAAACCTCCTCCCTCAGGAACAAAATCAATTAGAACTGGGTAGTTTGCAATTGTACTCCATGTAGTCCCCGCATTTTGCGTATACACAGCATGCCAATGCTTGGGATTATTATTATCCAACACGGTCGCAACTAAAAAATTATTGTCATTAGTTTTCATTTGAAGATCATTAATATTCCCATCTATCAAAGGATCAGAAAGCTTATTATAGGTGGGATTAGCATTAAAAAGGTCATTAGATTTAAAAAGCCCGTCAGTCATTGCAACATACATTACATCATCAGGATGATTAAAATCAAGGACCATTTTATTAATTCCATTCCAAAATCCATTTGCTAATGAATTGTAATCACCAATTTTATTCCAATTTTGACCATGATCATAGGTTCGATATATTCCTTTTGAATACGTTAATGAAGTAGCATAATTTGAGGCATACCAAATATTCGGATTAGAAGGGTGAAACATTGCAAACGCACAGCCAGAGTAATTCCATTGTAAGTCAGAACCACCATTATGCCAAGTTAAACCAGCATCATCAGAATAAAACAATCCACCAGCGTTTGAACCACAAAGCATATGGACAGGATTATTTTGATATATTGAAATAAACTCAACAGGCCCAACACCTCTATCACAACCACCGCTTGCAATCCAGTTTATTCCATTTTCAGGTCGATGAATAGGACCAATTTCTTTCCATGGTGTATTATTAAATAAAACATTATTTCCATGCGAGCTACGAAAGTTTGGAAATGAATTACTTAGCTGTATTTCTGCTTCTCTATTATTATGAGAATAAATTTCCATATCACCATGTGGAAATAACCTAGGCTCCCAATACAAAAGCCATTTCATGTATTCGTTATAATCACTTCCCTCCCTGTAGAAAAGGGAATCACCAATTGTGGTGCGAAGGCTATCAAAATACAAAACCTTTTCAGCTTTTATTTGATATAAGTTTTTACAACGATCAGGAATAAATTGCGCTTTGCATATTACTGAATTAATCAAAAAAATTGATATTAATATTTTAATTCGACATGCCTTTTTGGTTGAAAATTTCATTTTATCATATTAAAGTTTGACTATCTTTCTTATTTCACTATTTATAGGCTTTTCATAAATAAATTTAATAAAATAAATTCCCGGTTTTAAAAATTCCAAATTAACTTCTAACTCGGTGTTGTAAATATTTTTAGTTTCAAGAACAGACTTAAACATATCATCATAAATAATAATTTTTGAAATGGATCGTTGACTTTGGATAATTGCATTTTTATAAAAGGGATTAGGCTTAATACACGCTAAATTAAAATTATTATTTACTTTAATATCTGTAATAGAATCTGGGCAAAACATTACAGTTCGATTTCCATTCATTCCACCATTTCCACAAATTGAATATGAACAGTTTTTAAAATTAAAATAATTAGAGCCAGCACTCGCTCCATATGGGAAAGATGTGATCGTAGATAAATTACCATTATGTAAATCATACTTGGATATATTATCGTAAAAATTATTTGGAGAAAAAATTCCGTTTGGATCACTTGTACCTGTTCCAAAATAGAATACACTATCAATTAAAAATAAAAATCCTTTACTATAGCAAGAGTCTATATGGAGAGAAGGAGAAATGAAAACCCAAGACGATGAATTTGAATTATAGGAAACTAAACGATCCAACCATTGGCAATTACTCACTGAAACTCCAACACCACCAAAAATGTAGCTATTTACTGAATCCGAAATCGTAGTTGGTCCATAAATACCCCTTAATACTTGAGATGCGAATGAATCTGTTTGAATACTCCAACTATCTAAAGAGGGATTATATATTTGAATCGAATTTGAAATTAAATTGGGTAAAATTAAGTACCCTAAATTTCCGACAGCAAATGCTGAAATATTTACATCTGGGTTAAAAGTAACATCGTTCTTCTTAATCCAATGTGTAGATATCGGATCATATTCGAATACATGAGGAGAATAAAATTGTCCAGAAGAGTCACAAATGCCACCAATTATATATCCTTTCCCATTTATCGCAAAAGAACTTGCGAGACCTAATCCATATGAAAATGGAATACTATCAATTTGTGTCCAGAAATCATTTGCTGTATTATACTTCCAAAAATCACTTTGATATTGACCTGTTACAATGCTAATACCGCAACCCATGTAAATTTCATTTCCAATTACGAAACCTGAGGCATTAGCTCGTGGAGTCCCTGGAAAAACAGCTTTGTTTGACCACCCGTTTTGGGCGTGAGCGATATTAAATACCAATACAAAAACTACAATTAAAATTAAGATGTTTTTCATTTCTTCTGTAATTGCTCAATTTGAGTTTGCATTTTATTTACTTTTTCATCTTGTTGAATTATGTATAATGTTAATTCTTCAATTTTTTTTAGAAGAATCATTTGAGTTTCTCCAACTGAAATCCCATCCGCGTTTTCAATTTCCTTACTCGATTTTATTTCAGGTAGATGGTTGTTTTGATTAATAAATTTTTTAAGTTCGATTAATGGAATAAGTTTATAATCAGAATTAAATACATAATCTGGCCATGATGTTCGTAATTTGACAAAGACCTCCTCGGAAATTATTTTCCCATTAACTGCTAATTTGTAATTTGCAGGAATATATGAAGTGCCAATCCCAACATTTCCTTTAACGAGCATACCATCAGTTGGAGCATCCACAGTACCCGCCCAACCTAAACCAATTGCAATATTGCCTGCAACATCTAATTTATTCTTCTTAAGTAAAGTTCCAATTCCCACTTTAATATCATCTGCGCATGTATACAAAAATCCGCCTTGGTTATCTATATTATCCACTGCTACTTGCCAACTTGGGAGTGGAAGT
>JAYVRC010000384.1:0-4852 GCA_043776615.1 Sphingobacteriia bacterium | reverse complement strand
AAGAACTATTAAAAAGCTTGCCGCTATTAGTATTGTTTGCTTCATCATGTTAGTTAAAATTATTAATCAAAAATTTTTCCTGCGTTTAAAATATTATTCGGGTCGAATGCTTTTTTTATTTCACGCATTAGCCTAAGATTGGCTTCTTTAAATACTGTTTTGATATAAGGTTTTTGAATTAAACCAATACCATGCTCTCCACTAATTGTGCCACCTAAATTTTTTACCAATTCAAATAATGATGTAAGAATAGCGGTCATTTCTGAATTTCCGTGACTATTTTTTATTGTAGGATGATTGATGCGAATATGTAAATTTCCATCTCCTGCATGACCATAACAAACTGCTTTAAAGCCATTTAGTTTTCCCAATTCCTTTACTCCTTTTATTAATGCCGGTAATTCAGCTCTTGGAACTACAGTATCTTCTTCAATAGTATAGCCATTTAACTTTACTGCTTCTGCTGCTCTTCTACGTAGTTTCCATAATTCATTTTTTTGTTGCGCATCATCAGCAAAAAAAATCTCACCTGCATCAAACTGTGTAAGCAGTTCAGCAATTGCTTCTATATCATTCATTAGCACATCCTGATTATTTCCATCCACTTCAATAATTAAATGTGCAGCTATAGAATCGTTTACGGGTATAGCACTATTTCCTACCATTTCACTCACAATTTTTAATGCGTCTATTTCAATTAATTCTAAAGCACTAGGTACAAAGCCGGCTCTAAATATTGCACTTACTGCAGCGCTTGCATTTTCTAAAGATGAAAATGGAACAAGCATAAGCAAATCATATTTTGGATAGGGTATCAGTTTCAATACAATTTTTGTAACTATACCAAGTGTTCCTTCACTACCTACTATTAGTTGAGTTAAATTATAACCGGTTGAATTTTTTAACACATTTGCACCAGTCCATATTATTTCTCCAGAAGGCAATACTACTTCTAAGTTCAACACATAATCTTTTACCACTCCATATTTTACTGCTCTTGGTCCACCGCTATTTTCTGCAATATTGCCTCCAATAAAACAACTTCCTTTACTGCTTGGGTCTGGGGGATAGAATAGACCTACGTCCTTTACAGCATTTTGAAGTACTTCTGTAATTACACCAGGTTCTGTAATTACTTGAAGATTGCGTTCATCAATTTGTATTATTTTATTTAGTCTTTCAGTTGATAGTACAACACCACCTAAATGAGGTAATGCACCACCACTTAGTCCTGTTCCAGCACCTCTAGGTGTAATATGAATTTTGTTTTCATTGCAAAGCTGCATGATGGCAGCAATTTCATTTGATGAAGCTGGTTTTAAAACTAATTCAGGATAATATTGAAGTTTTTCTGTTTCATCGTGGCCATAGTGTAAAATAGATTCTTCATCAGCTAAAATATAATTACTACCTACTATGGATTTAAATTTTTCGAAATTTTCTATTGAAATCATTTTTTTTGTTTCAATTGCTGGCATTATGGGGAATTTTAGCAAAAATACTTGCTTGGGATGGTAATTAAACTATAAAACAGTCATTTGAGCTAGATTATTTATTAATTATTCAATTTTTTATTATCTAGGTTGTAGTTATTAATAAATTTCCTTGTTTTCTTCAAATATTTTAAACAATTAAACAAAAACATTGATAAAATGTAACGTGTACCTAGTACACAATTTATGATAGCAAATGAGAAACATTGTATTTTTGCAAACTAACTAACGATTGTTTGCATATGTCATTACCAGCTTTTAAATCAGGTGTTAAAAAATTATCATCTCTAGGCTTTTCAGAAAGTTCAACTATTCATTATCAACTTAGTCCAGATGAATTAATAGAACAAACAATCTTAGTTAATCAAGGTGTATTAAATAATACTGGTGCTCTTTGTATAAATACTGGAAAATTTACCGGAAGGAGTCCTCAAGACAAATTCATTGTTAAAGATGAAATTACTGCTGATACAGTTTATTGGAATAATTTTAATATTCCGATAGATGAGAAATATTTTCTTCAATTAAAAACTAAGTTGCTAAACTATCTTGGAAAGAAAGAAGCAATTTGGGTTAGAGACGCTTATGCTTGTGCAGACCAAAATTTTCGTTTAAACATTAGAATCATCAATGAAAACGCTTGGAGCAATTTATTTGCCTATAATATGTTCCTTCGTCCTACCGAAAATGAATTAGATGATTTTAAACCAGATTGGCAAATTATACAAGCTCCCGAATTTCAGGCAGATCCCTTATTAGATGGAACTAGGCAGTCTAATTTTGCGATTGTATCATTTAAGCACAAAACTATTTTAATTGGTGGTACAGGATATACTGGTGAAATGAAGAAAGGAATTTTTTCTGTACTAAATTATATTCTACCTCAGGAAAAAAATGTGTTGAGCATGCATTGCAGTGCTAATGTAGGAAAGGAGGGAGATGTTGCAATATTTTTTGGCCTAAGTGGAACTGGTAAAACTACTTTAAGTGCCGATCCGCAAAGAAAATTAATAGGTGATGACGAGCATGGATGGACCAATAATTCTGTATTTAATTTTGAAGGAGGTTGTTATGCAAAAACGATTGATTTAAGTGAGGAAAAAGAACCAGAAATATTTAATGCAATTAAGTCTGGTGCATTGGTTGAAAACGTTGTTTTTTTTGAGGGTACAAAGGAAATTGATTTTAGTAATAAAACAGTAACAGAAAATACAAGAGTTAGTTATCCATTGAATTTTATTTCTAATGCACAGGAGCCAAGCATTGGCGGGCTGCCAAAGAATTTATTTTTTCTTACTTGTGATGCTTATGGGGTTTTTCCGCCTATAAGTAAATTATCAGCTGGTCAGGCTATGTACCAATTTATAAGTGGTTATACAGCAAAAGTTGCTGGCACAGAAGCTGGTGTTACCGAGCCAAAATCAACTTTCAGTGCTTGTTTTGGCGCGCCTTTTTTCCCACTTCACCCTGGAAAGTATGCCGAAATGTTGGGCAATAAAATGAAAGAACATGCTGTAAATGTTTGGATGATTAATACGGGATGGAGTGGTGGATGTTATGGAGTTGGAAAACGAATGAAATTAAGTTACACTAGAGCTATGATTACAGCAGCTCTTAATGGAGAGTTGAATAATGTTGAATTTGAACATCACCCTATTTTTGGAATGTTGATGCCAAAATCTTGTAAAGATGTGCCAACTGAAATATTAAATCCACGCAGCACTTGGAAAGATACAACTGCCTATGATACAACAGCTCATAAGTTGGCACAAGAATTCATTAAGAACTTTGAAAAATATGCTGCTGGGGTTTCAAAAGAAATTTTGGCAGCTGCGCCAATCGTTTAGCTTTAAATTAAACAAGAGAGACGCTACGATTGCTTGCTAATGAATGCCTCCAAGAAATTGGGGGTATTTATTTTATTTAGAAAGAAAGTTGCCTGAAATTCGCATCCCTTTTTCGTCTTCAACCACTTTTTTCATCAATTTTTTTAAGCCCTCAGGAAGTTGAGCAATTTCTGCTTCATTGAGTAAATGAATGATCTCATGAAATTCATCTTCATCATCATAGTACCCTAAAAAAATATCAAATTGATTATTGGGATGAAGACGCAAAGAGATTTCTAAATCTTCTTCATATTGATGCATTGAAATGATTGCCCATTGATCGTCGTCTTCGAAATTGAATAAAATTTCAACTGGATCTTTGCTAATTACAAACGAAACCAGCTTGTCTATCAATTCAGCTGAATGATTTTTTATTAATTCTTCGTATTTCATTGATGCTTGTTGATTGTATCATTTAAAACAAGCCAAATAGCATGCCATCTACTTTGCTAATGATTTCTCCAAATTGTTCTTCACTTTCTGCAAATTTATTTTTGTCGCAGTCGATAATTAACAATTGACCTTCTTTATATCCGTCGATCCATTTATTGTAATATTCGTTGAGTTTTTTTAAGTAATCTAAACGAATATTTTCTTCGTATTCTCTTCCTCTTTTTTGAATTTGTGCAACCAATGTAGGTACTGAAGCTTTTAAATAGATCAATAAATCTGGAGGTTGAACCATGGTCTTAAGCGTCTGAAAGAACTGGTAATAATTATCAAAATCGCGTTTGCTCATTAATCCCATTTCATGAAGGTTTGGAGCAAAAATATTTGCATCTTCATAAATTGTTCTGTCTTGAATTACCGTTTCTGTTCCATGTTGAATATCGAGCAATTGATTGAGGCGACTATTTAAAAAATAAATCTGTAAATTAAAACTCCAGCGAGGCATATCTTCATAAAAATCCATCAAATATGGGTTGGTATCTACGTTTTCGAACTGAGGAATCCAACGATAATGTTTACTCAACATTTCGGTTAGTGTTGTTTTTCCTGCGCCGATATTTCCGGCAATTGCTACGTGTTTAGGTTTTTTTGGTTTGGCCATCTTGCTATTGCTAATTTATAAGCTGTGCAACTTAATGAAAGTAATCTGATATTTTATTAAATAAGGCTAATAATTCAATCCAATTGCCTCTCTAACTATTTTTAATGTTTCTGAAGCCCTTAATCTGGCTTTTTCTGCCCCTTGTTTGATTAATCGGTCTAGCATAACTCGATCTGATTGGATGGAAGCTGCTTTTTCTCTAATTGGGGTTATAAAGTTAACCATGTCTTCTGCTAACTGTTTTTTTAAATCTCCATATCTAATGATAATATTGCCACTAGAACTGGCATTGAAATCTAATTCAAATTTATTTAAAATATCTGCAGAACTAACCTGCGCCATTAGGGTAAATAAGTTTTGGATATAAGCGGGTTTTACTGAATTGGGTTCAAGCGGACCCTGATCTGTTTTTGCCTTCATTA
>JAYVRC010000383.1:0-4868 GCA_043776615.1 Sphingobacteriia bacterium | reverse complement strand
TCAATCTTAATTACATTCAAGCCCCATTTATCTTTTACTGTTTTATCGAGCGTCATGAAATTAGCATGGTCGGGTAATACTTCACCAAATCCACCAATGCCCATTGTCCACATGCCTGGTTCAGTTAATGCATCTTTAAAATCTCCTCCAATATTCATCTCAGCAATATTTCTACTCCATCCTTGTCTACTAGCACCTCCTTGATAACCGAATCCTCTTTTATATTCTCGTTTATCTCCTTTTATATTTTGGTATCGTGGTATATAAATTCCATTGGCCCTTCTGCCAAAATAATATTTGTCTTCAAATCCTTCTACTTTTCCATTTGCACCAACACCTAAATGATGATCCATAATGTTGTGTCCTAATTCGCCGCTGCTACTTCCTAGCCCTCCTTCCCAAACATCTGTTGCAGAATTCATTAATATCCACGCAGAGTTTAAAGTAGATGCATTTAAGAAAATAATTTTTGCGTTGTATACATAGGTTTTATTGGTTTCAGCATCAAGCACTTCTACACCTGTTGCCTTTTTTGTATTCTTATCGTAAATAATTTTGGTAACAATACTCCAAGGACGCAGCGTTAAATTTCCTGTTTTCATTGCTGCAGGTAGTGTAGAGGATTGCGTGCTGAAGTAGGCGCCAAACGGACAACCTAGCCAACACTTATTCCTAAACTGGCAATTGGTTCGGCCTTCTAATGCTTGTGTAAGATTGGCAGTTCTACCAATAATCATTGCACGTTTGCCTTTATAATAATCTTTAATTCTTTTAGCAACATCTTTCTCCACGCAGTTCATATCCATTGGAGGTTGAAATTGTCCATCTGGCAAAACTGCTATTCCGTCTCTATTACCACTAATACCTGCAAATTTTTCTACATAGTCGTACCAAGGTTCTATTTCTTTATATCGAACTGGCCAATCAACAGCAATTCCATCTTTTGCATTTGCTTCAAAATCTAAATCGCTCCATCGATAACTTTGTCGGCCCCATAACAATGATCTTCCACCTACATGATAGCCTCTAAACCAATCGTAGCGCTTTACTTCTGTATATGGACTTTCCTTTTCATTGGCCCACATATTAAATGTAGATTCATTTAAAGGATAATCTCTGTTACGCACAGGATTATTGGCAATCATTTCTTGTGTTCTACGATCATGGTGTTCATAGTCCCACACTTCTTTATTGGCATTTACATAATCTTTTACATGCTCTATATTACGTCCTCTTTCGAGCATCAAGACTTTTAATCCTTTTTCGGTCAATTCTTTAGCGGCCCATCCACCACTAATTCCTGAACCAATAACAATTGCATCAAATTTTTGCTCCGCCATATTATTTATTTATTCGTTTAAACAATTCATATCTCTTAACTCTTATCTCTTATCTCCTATCTCTTAACTCCTATCTCTTAACTCCCATTTCATACATCACATATTTTAATTGCTTTTTTTAATGATCCTAGTTTATCAGTTGCTAATGGAATAAATTCTTGTGCTACAAATCCTTTGTACCCAGTTGCTACAATTGCTTTCATTATAGCAGGATAAAACAATTCTTGCGTTTCATCAATCTCGTGCCTTCCCGGAACTCCAGCAGTATGATAGTGCCCGTAATATGCATGATTGTCTTTAATAGTTCGAATCACATCACCCTCATCAATTTGCATGTGATAAATATCATACAATAATTTAAAGTTTGGAGAGCCAATTCGTTTGCATAACTCAACGCCCCAAGCCGATTTATCGCACATATAATCTTTATGATCTACTTTGCTATTAAGCAATTCCATTTGAATAATAACGCCTTTTTTTTCTGCATGCAATATGATTTTTTTTAATCCTTCAGCTGCATTTTTTAAACCTGTTTCATCATCCATTCCATTTCTGTTACCACTAAAACAAATTAAGTTTTTGTACCCCGCATCTGCCACTAAATCAATATGCTCTGTATAGTTTTTAATTAAGGTTGAATGGTATTGAGTATCGTTCCAACCCTTTACCAGACTGATTTCCGCACCATTGCACATACTCGAAAAAACATTGTTCTGCTTCAAGATTGGCCAATCTTTTGGTCCAACTAAATCAATAGCAACAATGCCCATTTTTTTAACTTCAATACAAAGTTGATCAAGCGGAATACTACTAAAACACCATCTACAAACTGAATGATTAATGTTGCCCATTAATTTTTTTGAATTAAAAGTGGTTGATGCCAAGGCAGAATTTAACGGAGCAACTGCAATAGCAACACTTCCCGCAAGTATATTCTTAATGGCAATTCGTCGATTAGAAAACTTCTTCATTGGCTAATTGAACATTAAATATAATATTTGTTGGTGATGAAAAAAATTACTGTTTAAGAAAGACTAAAAATAATCAGTTAAATTTTTTACTTTTAAGGATGGAAAGAAAACTAAGAATGGGAATGATTGGTGGCGGCAAAGACGCATTTATAGGTGCTATTCATCGATTAGCAGCTAATATGGATGGAATGATTGAATTGGTTTGCGGTGCTTTGAGCATTAATCCAACAATTGCGCAGGAATCAGGTGAATTATTGTTTTTACCAAAAAACAGAATCTACCTCAATTTCGAGGAAATGATTACAAAAGAAGCAGCACTACCGGCTGAAATTCGTATGGACTTTGTAACCATTGTTACCCCCAACTTTGCTCATTTTGCACCTGCAATGATGGCTTTAGAGAATGGCTTTAATGTGGTGATAGAAAAACCAATTGCATTTACATTAGATGAAGCAAAACAATTAAAAGCCAAGGTTGATGCTACTGGTTTAATGCTTTGCCTCACACATACTTATTCTGGTTACCCGATGGTAAAACAAGCCAAAGCAATGGTGGCCGACGGAATTTTTGGAAAGATCAGAAAGGTTTGGGTTGAATATCCGCAAGGTTGGCTGAGCAAACTCAGCGAACGTGAAGGAAATGCCCAAGCAGCATGGAGAACAGATCCTACAAAATCTGGGAAAAGTGGGAGTATGGGAGATATTGGAACTCATGCTGCACATTTAGCAGAATATATTTCTGGTAGTAAAATTGTAAAACTTTGTGCAGATTTAAACATTGTAGTTACAGGCAGAGCTTTGGATGATGATGGAAGTGTTTTGTTACATTTTGATAATGGCGCAACTGGGGTTTTAATGGCTTCACAAGTTGCAGCAGGAGAAGAAAATGCACTTAAAATAAGACTGTACGGAGAAAAGGGTGGACTAGAATGGTCGCAAATGGAGCCCAACACACTCATTATTAAATGGCTCGATCAGCCAACACAAATATTACGTGCTGGAAGCAATTATTCCGATCGATTATCTGTATATGCAACTAGTAATTGTAGAACACCTGGCGGCCACCCCGAAGGATATTTAGAAGCTTTTGCCAATATTTACAAGAACTTTGCAACAACACTATCTGCAAAATTAGATGGCAAAACTCCTCCCAAAGAAGCACTCGATTTTCCTTCGGTAGAAGATGGTATTAGAGGAATGGCATTTATCGATAATGTAGTTGCATCTTCAAAGTCGGAATTAAAGTGGACAAATTATACCTTATAATCAATGAAAACAATTAAAGGACCTGGCATTTTTTTAGCACAATTTATGGGAGACAAAGCCCCATTTAATTCGCTTGAATTGATTTGCAAATGGGCAGCTAATTTGGGTTTTGTGGGAGTACAAATTCCTTCATGGGATGCGCGTTGTATTGATTTACAAAAAGCAGCAGAAAGTAAAACTTATGCCGATGAAATTAAAGGTATTGTTGAATCTGCTGGCTTACAAATAACAGAATTAAGTTCTCATTTACAAGGACAACTAGTTGCAGTAAATCCTGCATATGATACTTTATTTGATGGCTTTGCGCCAGAAGCATTAAGGGGTAATTCAACAGCTAGAACTGAATGGGCTGTACAACAATTAAAATATGCTGCAAAAGCTTCGCAGAATCTGGGGCTCAATGCTCATGCTACTTTCAGCGGTGCATTGCTTTGGCAAACCATTTATCCTTGGCCACAACGACCAGCAGGATTAGTAGAGATGGGGTTTGATGAATTAGCAAAAAGATGGTTGCCAATATTGAATGTGTTTGATGAAAACGGCGTTGATCTGTGCTATGAAATTCATCCGGGAGAAGACTTACATGATGGTGTTAGCTATGAACTTTTTTTAGAAAAAGTAAATCATCATCAACGTGCATGTTTGTTGTATGACCCATCGCATTTTGTACTTCAGTGCCTCGATTATAAAACATACATAGACCATTACCACGATCGCATTAAAATGTTTCATGTAAAAGATGCGGAATTTAATCCTACTGGCAAGCAAGGTGTTTATGGAGGCTATCAGGGATGGGTTGATAGAGCGGGAAGATTTAGGTCGTTGGGAGATGGTCAGGTTGATTTCAAATCGATCTTTAGCAAGTTAGCACAGTACAATTATACTGGTTGGGCTGTACTAGAATGGGAATGTGCCATCAAGCATCCCGAAACTGGTGCCGCAGAAGGTGCTCCATTTATTAAAAAGCATATTATACAAGTTACTGATAAAGCATTTGACGATTTTGCAGGAACAGGAACGGATGAAGCTTTAAACAAAAATATTTTAGGAATTCGGCATTAGGGCATTACGTCATTAGGCAAGGGAGAAATCTCATCAATGTAAACTACCATTTTATTCATGAGATTTCTCTTTCGCCTGAGGCGAGATCAAAATGAAACAATAAACTTGATGAGATCTTCCTGTATTCTATCTTAAATAAGTTAACTAAAAAAGTGTAATTTTAAAACATAAAAATAAATCAAATTGAAAAAGTATTTTGTATTATTTGCATTTGCTGGTTTTGTATTTGC
>JAYVRC010000382.1:0-4875 GCA_043776615.1 Sphingobacteriia bacterium | reverse complement strand
AGTTTAAGTTGGGGTGTTCGTGCATTCCATTATTCTGAAGAAGAAAGTTTAGATGATATTGTACAAGATCAAATTGATATTCTTAAAGAAAGAGGATTTGTTAATACAGGTGATTTTGTAGTAAATACTGGAAGTACCCCAATTATTCAACATTTGCCAACCAATTTGATAAAACTTACCAAAGTAAATTAAATACTAAACACTTCAACTTATAAAAAAGATTCTCTATTCGGAGAATCTTTTTTAATTTCAGGCATTACTTAATATTGAATATATTGCTTGTTATGAAAAACAAATTGCTACTTCTATTATTACTTATTACAACACTTACCATGAGTGCTCAGGAAATTTCCATTATTCCTCAACCATCAAAACTTACTGTTAGCAAAGGAGTATTTTTAATTACTCCTACATCAACCATCAACCTTTTGGGAAAAGGTTTAGATAAAAATGCTCAATTTTTACACGACTATATTCAAAAAATTTATGGACTTTCTTTAAAAATTAAAAAAGGAAGTAAAAAATTGATGAAAGGCGATATCATATTGAGTTATGAAAAGTTACAAAGTCCTAAAGACGGGGCTTATGTTATAGAAATTACTGGCGAAAAAATTTATATTGCTGGTAACAATGGTTTAGGTGTTTTCTATGGCATACAAACGTTATTTCAACTACTTCCAACTAATTCACCATCAGTTTTATCAGTTCCTCAATTAAATATAGAAGACAGTCCTCGCTTCGCTTACAGAGGAATGCATCTGGATGTGGCTCGACATTTTTTTTCTATTGACTTTATAAAAAAATACATCGATTTTATTGCTATGCATAAAATGAATACATTTCATTGGCATTTAACAGAAGACCAAGGATGGCGTATTGAAATAAAAAAATATCCAAAACTTACTTCGATAGGTGCAACAAGAAATGGAACAACTATTGGTAGATATCCAGGAATCGGAAATACAAATACTTCCTACACAGGCTACTACACGCAAGAACAAATAAAAGAAGTAGTAAAATATGCTACTGCACGATATGTAGAAATAATTCCAGAAATTGAATTACCTGGCCATTCTTCTGCTGCAATTGCAGCATATCCAGAACTAAGTTGCTTTCCAGAAGAATCAACTAAACATCCTGCAAAAACTGTTTGGAATGGTTCTACAGAAGGAAAGCATGTTCAACAAACTTGGGGTGTTTTTGAAGATGTATTTTGTCCGAGTGAATATACTTTCTCTTTTTTACAGAATGTTTTTAATGAAGTAATTTCCTTGTTCCCATCTAAGTATATTCATATTGGTGGAGATGAATGTCCTAAAGAATCTTGGAAAAGATCTGCTTTTTGTCAACAATTAATAAAAGATAAAAACTTAAAAGATGAACATGGTTTACAGAGCTATTTTATTCAACGAATTGAAAAATACTTAAATAGCAAAGGCAAACAAATTATAGGATGGGATGAGATTTTAGAAGGTGGACTTGCTCCAAATGCCACTGTAATGAGTTGGCGTGGAGAAAAAGGTGGTATTGAAGCAGCTAAACAAAAACACAATGTAATAATGACCCCAGGCGAATGGGTATATTTTGATCATGCCCAAAATAAAAAAGAAGATTCAGTTACTATAGGAGGTTTTACCGATTTACAAAAAGTATACGGTTATGAACCAATTCCAAAAGGATTAACTGCCGATGAAGAAAAGTATGTGTTGGGCGCACAAGCTAATTTATGGACTGAATACATCAATAATATCAATAAAGCAGAGTATATGTTGTTTCCAAGGTTGAGCGCATTAAGTGAAGTTTTATGGAGTAGCAAAGAAAACAGAAACTGGAAAGATTTTGAAAATAGAATGCAAAAACAGTATAAACGGTATGATATGATGGGGGTTAATTATAATAAACCCGCAAAATAAGTGCGTTTATTTGCGTTTTTTTACAAATTTGGTGTTGTTTTAAGCGAATATGGACTTAATTTAGCCTTGTAATAAACAAGTTATCTATGGTAGATTCATTTGAAAAGCTCGAAGTAACAATTTGCAAAACTCCAATTGAAGGGTCCATATTTGTTGCCCAAAAAGTTGCGGCTTTAATTAAAGACAAGCAATCTAGGGGTGAAACTTGTGTATTAGGATTAGCAACCGGAACAACTCCGATTAACATGTATGCAGAACTGGTAAGAATGCATAAAGAGGAAGGGCTTAGTTTTAAAAATGTAATAAGTTTTAATTTGGATGAATATTATCCAATAGACAAAAATGCCTACCAGAGTTACTGGAGTTTTATGCATCGACATTTATTTAATCATGTTGATATCAATCCTTCCAATATTCATCTTCCAAATGGAAATGCTCCAAAAGAAGAAATAAAAAAATATTGTGAATCCTTTGAAAAATCAATTGAACAAGCGGGAGGAATTGATTTGCAAATATTGGGAATTGGACAAAATGGTCACATTGGATTTAATGAACCAGGCTCCAGTATATTATCAAAAACCAGGTTAATTAATTTAGAGAACAGTACAAGAATTGCAAACTCATATGAGTTTCAAAGTATTTCTAAAGTTCCAAGATTAGCAGTTACAATGGGAATTAGTACCATTTTAAAAGCTAGAAAAATTATATTAATGGCTTGGGGCAACAAAGCAAATATTGTTGCTAAATCAGTTGAAGGGCATATTACTGAAACTATTCCTGCAAGTATATTACAACAACACAATGATTGCAGTTTTGTAGTAGATGAGTTAGCTTCAACTGAGCTAACTCGTATTAATTCTCCATGGCTAACGGGAGAATGTATATGGACCAATGCTATGGTAAAACGAGCAGTAATAAAACTAGCACTGAAATTAAAAAAATCTGTTTTAAGTTTAACATCTGTAGATTATACCGAAAATGGATTATCCGATTTGTTAGTAGAGAAAGGTGATGCTTATGAAATTAATTTACAAGTTTATTATTTACTTAGAGATACCATTACAGGATGGCCTGGAGGAAAACCCAATTCAGTAATACCAGCTCATCCGGAAAGAAGCGCCCCACATCCAAAAAAATGCGTAATCTTCTCCCCTCACCCAGATGATGATATTATTAGCATGGGAGGCACATTCATGCGATTGCATGATCAGGGTCATGAAGTACATGTAGCTTATCAAACCAGTGGCAATATTGCAGTATCAGATGAGTTCGTTACTCGATTTATAGATTTTGCTGTAGGTTTTGAAGAAATGTTTGGTATTGATTTTAAAAAGAGCAAAGAACAATTAGATGCTGCAAGATCATTTATAGCATCTAAAGAAAAAGATCAAATGGATACTTCAGAAATACGCGCCATAAAAGGGTTAATAAGAAGAGGTGAGGCAAAAGCTACTTGCAGATATGTTGGATTAACGGATGATAAGTGCCATTTTATGAATATGCCATTTTATGAAACTGGTGCAATTGACAAAAAACCATTGGGAGAAGATGATATAGTTATAACCATGGAGCTATTGCAAAAAATTAAGCCTCACCAAGTGTATTGCGCAGGTGATTTAGCTGATCCACATGGAACACACAAGGTTTGTCTTGAAGCAGTATTTGAGGCTTTAAAACGCCTAAAAGCGGCCAATGAGCCATGGGTAAACGATTGTTGGGTTTGGTTGTACAAAGGTGCATGGCAAGAATGGAATATTGAAGAAATTGAAATGGCAATTCCTATGAGTCCTGATCAAGTAAAGAAAAAGCGTTTTGGTATTTTTATTCATCAGTCGCAAAAAGATGCAGTTCCGTTTCAAGGTTCAGATAGCAGAGAATTTTGGCAACGTGCTGAAGACCGCAATTCAAATACGGCCAATTTATATGCCGACTTAGGTTTAACAAAATATGCAGCAATGGAAGCATTTGTAAGATGGCATTACTAAATTTACAGTATGCTGCAGCAGGAGAAAAACAAATTAATTGCTTTAGAATGGAGAAACGCTTGGGCAAAACGTTCGTTTAAAATAAAAACAATTATTGGGAGCATATCACTTTTAATAATCCTTGTTTCATTTCCACTTTTTTTTGCGGTCATAGAACTGAGAAAGGGAATTTATATAAATGATGTTCTTTTAAACAATATTCCATCCATTGATTTTTCCATTCCAATATTTATAATCATCTGGTCTACTGCCCTATTGTTGATCTATAGAATAATAAAAAGTCCAGATTTATTTCTACAATTTCTCATTTCATTCTTACTACTAAGCATCACTAGAATAATTACAATTTCTTTATTTTCATTGGAGCCGCCTCATGATTTAATTGCAATTAACGATCCAATCAGTAGTATTTTTTATGGGGGCAAAGAAGTATTTATTACAAAAGATCTTTTCTACTCTGGTCATACTGCTACCCAGTTTTTAATGTTTTTAAGTTTTGGTAAAAAAAGCGATAAAATCATCACTGGACTAACATCCATTTTAATTGCAGTAATGGTATTATTCCAGCATGTACATTATACAGTTGATGTAATTGCTGCTATACCATTTGCCTATTCAGTTTATTTTTTTGGGAAAAAAATAGCATCCAATTAAAAGGCTTCTCCAATCTGAAGATAAAATCCTTTGTTAATGCCTTCGCCAAGACCATAGTCTACCCTAATATTGAGCTTCTCCGTTTTGTTGAGGGCAAAACGCAATCCAGCGCCGTAAGAATATTTTAATTTTTCTACCCCCATGTATTTAAACTCACTGCTAACATTTCCTAAACCACCAAATGCCACCATTCCAAACCTTTTGCTCAATTTTAATCTGTACTCCGATTGGAGTACCAATAATTGATAATCGCGAAATCGTCCTTCATAATATCCACGCATTCGACTAGCGCCCCCAAGTGCAGCTAAGCTTCTAATGGGAAC
>JAYVRC010000381.1:0-4889 GCA_043776615.1 Sphingobacteriia bacterium | reverse complement strand
AATTTATTTAGAAAATTACGACCAGCTTCGAGCCCACCTTTCAATTCGAAACAAACAATTCCACCTCCATTTTGCATCTGTTTAATAGCAATTGAATATTGCGGATGAGATGGTAAAAATGGATATCGTAAGTTGTTGATTGCAGTATGATTTTCTAATTGTTGTGCAATATAAATTGCATTAGATGCATGGCGTTCCATTCGAACGTCTAAGGTTTCTAAACTCTTACTCAATATCCATGCATTAAAAGGGGCCAATGCTGGTCCGGTACTTCTACAGAATAAATAAATATCTTTTATCAAGTCTTTTTTACCAACTACTACACCTCCTAAAACGCGACCTTGTCCGTCGAGCCATTTGGTTGCTGAGTGAATAACAAGATCAGCTCCAAACTCAATTGGACATTGATTCATAGGTGTTGCAAAACAATTATCTACATTAAATATTATATTGTATTTTTTTGTCAATCTGCCAATCATAGCAATGTCTAAAATTTCCAAACCCGGATTTGTAGGTGTTTCTATGTAAATCATTTTTGTATTTGGAGTAATGGCAGCTTCCCATTCAGCTTCTGTAGCGCTTGCTCCAATATATCCATATTCGATACCATATTTAGGAAGGTATTTCGAAATAACAGTATGCGTACTTCCAAAAATAGAATTGCATGATAATAGTCTATCACCTTGTTTTAATAAAGCCATGAAGGAACCGAAAACGGCACTCATTCCAGAGGCTGTAGCATATCCAGCTTCAGCATCTTCTAAGGCAACTATTTTATCAATAAATTCTTGCACAGATGGGTTACTAAATCTACTATAAATATTATCGGTTGTTTCATCTGCAAATGCAGCTCGCATTTCTTCTGCATCATCAAAACAAAAACTACTAGTAAGGAACAGTGGAGTAGAGTGTTCCATTTCGTTTGTTCTTTCCGTTTGAATGCGGATAGCTTTGGTTTCTTTTTTCATTTTATTCAGTAAACAGTTAATTAATGATAATAGTCCAATCAATAGTACATCCTGCAGCTCGCAAGGTTGCCGATACAGAACAATATTTATTGAGAGATAATGCTACAGCTTTTTCAGCTTTATCTTTTTCTACATTGCCGCTGAAATAAAATTGAATATGTATTTGTTTCCATAATGAGGGTTCTTTGCCATGTTCTCTTTCTCCTTCAATGATCATTTTAAATTCGGTAATTGCCTGTTTTTGTTTTTTTAAAATGGAAACGATATCTACTCCTCCACAACCTCCCAATCCCATTAAAATAGATTGCATAGGACGTATTCCGCTATCGTGTCCTCCAATGGCAGAAGAAGCATCCATTCTAGCTGTATTTCCGTTACTATCGGTTGCAACAAAAGCAAAGTCATCATCCACTCTCTTTACCTCAATTTTATCCATTTTAAAGTTCTTTTTACAATTTCAACAAATGTACGCAGTGCATGCCTTTATTTTGCAGATGAAATAGGTAAATATCAATATGACCATCTTTAAACACAATCAACCCTTATTATTAGAAAATGGAGTTTTGCTTCCTGGCCTTGAAATAGCTTATTCTTCCTCTGGAAGCTTAAATGAAACCAAAGACAATGTTATATGGGTTTGCCATGCATTAACTGCAAATGCAGACGCTACAGATTGGTGGAAAGGATTGGTTGGGGAAGATTGTTTAATTAATCCTTCTAAATATTTTATTGTTGGAGCAAATATAATTGGCTCATGTTATGGATCTACTGGTCCATTAAGTATAGATCCATTTACAGAAAAGCCTTATTATTCAACCTTTCCACAAGTAACTATTAGAGATATGGTTGCTGCACATATTTTATTAAGAAAACATTTAGAGATTAATGGAATTCATTTGTTAATGGGTGGAAGCATGGGTGGATACCAAGTAATTGAATGGGCTGTGATGGAACCTTCAGTTATAAAAAAAATATTTTTAATAGCAACTTCCCCTTCAGAAAGTGCATGGGGAGTTGCCGTTCATACTGCTCAACGATTGGCTATTGAAGCCGATAATAGTTGGAGGGATATGAGATCCGATGCAGGTGCAAAAGGGTTAAAAGCTGCAAGAGCAATTGGAATGCTAACCTATCGCAACTATGCAACTTTTCAAGAAAAACAGACAGATGAAGATCCTGAAAAAATAGATGATTTTAAAGCATCTGCTTATTTAAATTATCAAGGAGATAAATTAGTAAAACGCTTTAATGCATACAGTTATTGGTTATTAACGAAATCAATGGATAGTCACCATTTAGGAAGAGGGAGGGGAGGAAATTTAATTGAAGTGTTACAATCAATTCAACAGCCAACATTAATCATTGGAATTAATAGCGATATTCTTTGTCCATTAGATGAACAACAATTTATGGCCGATCATTTACCCAATGCCGAGTTAATTGCAATTGATTCTACTTATGGTCATGATGGATTTATTATTGAAACAAAGCAGATTTCAGAAATTCTAGGAGAGTTTCTTTAAGATTTTTTTTAAAGAATTAAAAACATATTTCTTTTAAATAATTTTACTCTGGATGATATTTTGTAACTGCATTTTTGTAAACCTCAGCTTTATTTAAAGTCATTGGTTTTGTTTGCTGCTTCACATACATTTCCATTTGATCGGTATAATGTGGAGAATCTTTTCTTGCCGATGCTCCATATACATTTAATGTTTCAATGATTGGTAAGTCTTTGGTAAACCGAACTAGTTCTATATATGCATCACCCTGATTACCTTTTACCATTCCATTTTTATAAGGAATAGAATACATTGGTGCCAATACATCAGGCAAACCAGGCAATGGCAATTCAACATTTCCACGAACTAATTTTTGAACATCACCTAATTGCAAATTAGTGCTTCCAAAATTAGTTAGCATAGTAGCTTTTGCTTCTTGCAAAATTGCAATACATTGTTCAGTAGTAATTGTTTTGTTTTTTGTATAGAGCCCCCAATTTTTTGTAGTTGCAGCTTGAACAAAATAAAATGTTCCTGCACCAATACTTTCTGCATTGGCTTTTTTATCCCATTTTTTAAGATTGATGATTAACTCCGCAATATCCGGATACTTTGCTTCATCTAATAAAAAGAATGTATCGATGGTAGTTGGGAAATAAAAATTGGATGGGTAGGTTCTATCGAACTTAATGCGTTTGAAATCTTCATAAGATACTTTATTCAGTGGCTTAATCAACTCTTCAAAACGCTTGCTACGGTTGTTCTCTAGCGTTTCATAACCCATTGTAATATCTTTTATAACAGGATTTTCTTTGCCATCTGTAGAGTGAAAAGGAGAGTGGTTGGTATTGTACACATAACCTGTTGATGGTTGCAATACTTGTGGCAAATCTTCTAGAGGATGAAGTTTATTCCACAATGTTGCCGATGTATTTCCTGGTAATGTTTTTTTCCATTCATAATTTTTATCTCTAATTGGAATTTGTCCATTGCTTAAATAATAAATCGTATCATATTTATCGGCATATACAATATTGTAACCAGGAATTGCCAACATATTTAGTGCAGCTTTAAACTCTGTAAAGTTTTTTGCTTTGTTAAATCTGTACCATTGTTCTAAACCCCGGATATCCATTTGAGCTGGCAAGCGTATAGAAAATGTTCCTCGCTCAGTAATAATAGTTGGACCGTATTTGCTCCAGTAAGCTTTCTTTTTTACATTTATTTTTATACCAGCAATTTTTACTTTTAATGACGCAGTTCTTTCTGCTAATGTTTCCCAATTGCCATCCATTTTATATTGCAATTTATTAGTGGGGTTTATTTCTAGCTGATAGGTGTCTAATTTGTCAGGAGCATTTACAGTATGTGCCCAGCCAAGGTTTTCATTTACTCCGTGTAGAATTGAAGGTGCTCCAGGAAAATTAGCACCTAAAATATTCCATCCTTCTTCACTACATAAATGTGCTTCATAAAAAGCAACAGGTCCTTCAAGTGGCTGATGGGCGTTGATGTCGAGGTAAACTTGTCCATCTGTAGTTTTAGCACTATTAAACGCAAAAGCATTGCTTCCTGCTGTTTTATAGTTTTCTAACAAAGGGACAGTTCCACCAAAAATGGAGGCCAAAGCTTTATCTGCTCCCGATAAAACACATAGCTGTAAAACGGAATACTGAATCATGTCTTTGGGAACAACAGGGAAAAGATTCCTCAATAAAATTTCCTTTGGATGTTTATTGGCATAAGCATTTAAACCCGCACAATAGCCCTCTAGTAATTGTTTAAAATCTGGACTTAAATCAGTTTCATATTTTGCTTCTACTAGTTCAGGAATTCTTAATAGGTGTATAATATAATCTATAGTTGCGCCTTTCTTACCTTGGTATTGAGCTAGCATTGCCTTACCTGCCATTAAAGATTGTTGAATAGTACCGAAGTCGTCCTCGGCATGTGCCCATGCTAAGCCATATGCCACTTCTGGGTCGGTTTTCCCGAAAATGTGCGGTACTCCATATTTATCACGTATGATGTCTATTTTGGAAGGGTTAAATTGCGAAAAACCTGTAATATAAAAACAAAGCAAGTAGATGAAGATTGCAATTTTAGGCATTATGACTAATTTTTAATACCAACAAATCTAACAACTTTATGTTTAGCGAACCAAATTGATAAAGGCTTGTTATTTTTAAGTAAATTACATGTTATGGGAATTTGGAAGCAGCTAAGTGAGTATCTCTATATTAAAAAAAGAGACCCAAATGAGGAGAGAACTCAGTGGATGAAATACATGCATGGAATGAACCGAATTTCATTGATCATGTTTTTATTGGCTGTCTTATTTATGATTGTTAAAATGCTCATTTTACCAATGATTAAGAAATAGGCCGATTACTTTTTTAAGAAGGCTATAATTTTCCTC
>JAYVRC010000380.1:0-4941 GCA_043776615.1 Sphingobacteriia bacterium | reverse complement strand
TGATATTTTCGGTGGCTTTAAAATCTATAGCGACAAGTTTCATTATTGGTCATAACCACCCTTCAGGCAATTTACAACCATCAAAACAGGATATTGATATGACCAATAGATTAAAAGAAGCAGGATTGCTAATGAATATCAGACTGTTAGACCATTTAATCATTTCACCTATGGAGGGTCAGTATTTCAGTTTTGCTGATGAAGGAATGATTTAATAGTCAGTCAGTCAATTTTCTGAGCGATTGACTATTGACTGTTATTGCAAAAATATAGGCTATTCTCCCTATGATACATTATTCGATTTTTCAAACAATCAATCAAAAAATATATGAACGATAAGAATTACAGAACTCTCCTAGAGTTCATACAGAAATTTATTGCCCATAACCAAACGCAGTTGGTGGATACTATTCTAAAGGAAGATAAGCACATGAGGCATTATAATGACCTGCATAACCTTTATATATATAGTGCTTGAAAATTAACCTGTTACTCTATTCTCTCGGTTTTACGAGAAACAAATCGTTTTTAAGTTATAAACCATTCAAAATCAATACTTAGGATACTTGTAAAGAACTAGTGTTTTCAATAATGTAATGATAGTGTTAACTTTATTATTTAGTTATTGCTATTATATGTACCTTAACATATATCCTATTTATTCTGCATAAGCTGCGACAATCCCCCCGTTGTTAATTTATTATTAATAAGAGCATAAATTGGGACTTATTATGTATATTGGCGTTGTTGCATGAATAAATACAGCATTATCAATGGTTTCAGCAGATTAAAAGTAAAAATAAGTTCAAAAATGGAGCTTTTTGTATTTTTTATTTCTCTGAACCCTTTATAAATATTGAAAAATATTCATGCAACAACGCCATGTATATTTGTAAATGCAACAAAAAGATGGTCGTTATAGAACTGCGTCAGCACAAGCAACAATACGAAAGCAGGTAGTAGAATATTTAAAAAACCAACGGGGCACACAAAAGGAGGCTGCAGAAATATTTGGTTTACACATTCGCTCAGTAAATAGAATGTGGTCAAAGTATAAAGCAGGAGGTAGCAGAAGTATCAAAGAGAAGAAAAGAGGCGTACAAGGCGGTAAAAAGATCAATGGGCATCAGTCAGCAGAAGTAAGGAAGTTGATAAAAGACAAATTGCCCGACCAATTGAAACTCGCTTTTGGCTTATAGACAAGAGAAGCAGTTCAACAATTAATTTTTATTAGATATGGTATAGAATTAAGTCGTTGGCAGGTAGGCAGATATTTAAAGAGTTTGGGATATACACCTCAAAAGCCTATCAGTAAAGCCTTTGAGCAAAAGCCTGAGAAAGTAAAACAATGGTTGGAGAAGGAATATCCCTACATTAAAAAGAGGGCAGTGAAAGAAGATGCTGTTATTTATTTTGGCGATGAAACGGTTATGCGAAGTGATCATCAGGCAGGTAAAAGCTATGCACCACAAGGGCAAACACCCGTGATAAAAAAGACTGGACAACGGTTTTCATTAAACATGATTTCTGCAATAAGTAATAAAGGTCATTTGCAATTTATGATATTAGATGGCAGGTTCAATGGAGAGGTATTTAAAACATTTTTACAACAGATGATAAAATACAGCAAACAAAAAATATACTTTGTAACCGATGGGTATCTGGCACACAAAACAAAAATGCTCAACGAATGGCTGGCAGAACATAAAGACAGGATTGAAGTATTTTTTCTGCCACCATATAGTCCGGAGTTAAACCCACAGGAGTATGTTAACCAGGATGTGAAGACCAATATTATTGGAAAGAAACGCCCCATCAATAAGGCTCAGATGCGTAACAATGTAGAGGATTTTATGAACGGAAGAAAAAATGACAAAAAGCAGGTGCAAAAGTACTTTCACGTAAGCCACGTCAGATATGCAGCTTAGAGAAATTATAAGTCCCATTTTACTAAACGATTAATAAGTGAGTCATTGAGGAAACGCTTGTGTTTAAAACCAAGCAGGAGTTGATTAAGTAAGAGCGCCTAATTATGATACCATTTCATGATTTTTTTAAGATAAACAATCTTATAATATGGAAAAACATATACGAACATTTCTAATATTTCAAATTCTAGTTACATTTTGTTCAGCACAAACAAATGTTTCGGGAATTATTTCAACAAATACAACTTGGACTAAAGCACAAAGCCCATATTTAGTTACGAATAGTATCAATGTTAGCAGTGGTGTAACACTTACAATCGAACCCGGGGTAAGCATAAAATTTAATCAAGGGAATTCTTTACAAATAGATGGTTCTATAATTGCAAAAGGGACATTACAAGACTCAATTATATTTACTTCAAATAGTAATGCTGCAACTCCAGGTGATTGGGGAAATATTCAATTTACAGGTAGCAGTATAAGTGCAAGTTTTGACAATTTTGGTAATTACATAAGTGGATCTATACTTCAATATTGCAAAGTTCAATATGGAGGAAATTCAAATTATGCAATAACAATTAATGGGAACGGTATTGTTATATCTCCATTTATTTCAAAATGTAGCGTACAAAATAATCTAGGGGGTATATCTGTAACGGATGGTTCTCCGTTGATTTCAGATTGTAAAATTAATAATTGTTCGACAGGAATTTTTATAACTGGGCAAAGTTATGTTTCTAGTCCGAATATTGTTAACAATCTTATAAGTAATAACACATATTCAGGTATTTATTGTTCCGGAGGTCTAAATAATTTTAATATTATAAAAAATATCATAATCGCTAATAATTATGGTATAAATTATATGTTAAGCGGAGGATGGGTGGGTAGAATCGATTCAAATAAAATACTTAAAAATACATTAGGATTAAATATTGGAAATGGGCCAAATAGTTTTTCTATTTCAAACAATATTATTGCAGATAATCTTTCTCAAGCAATATCTTCTACTATGGGTGGAAATTTTAGCTTGAGATCAAATCAAATTATTGGTAATGGGAAAAATTCAAATACTTCATTTCATGATACTCATCTAGGGTATTCAAATTTAGGAATTACTTTTATTAATAACACTTTTTCGAAAAATATGTCAAATAAAAATTTATTGTTATTTGATAATGCTCCATCAACAATAATTGATTCAAGTAATTTTACTTATAATAGTTCATTTTGTATATATAATAATAATAATAGTGGAACTAATTTGAGAGCTTCGAAAAACTGGTGGGGTACGAATGTAGATTCTTTAATTCAAGTCAAAATCTATGATTGGAATGATAATAACACCAAAGGAATAGTAAACTATATTCCCTACCTCACTTCTCCATCTATTACTGCACCAATTTCACCAACTGCAAATGTAAAAAAACAAACTTCTGGAAACAGTGTGGTTGTATCATGGTCTCCAAATTTAGAATCAAATGCTTTGGGATATAAAATTTATTACAAAAACTTTACAGGTTATTCCTTTCAAAATGTAATCGATATAGGAAACGTAACATCCTATACTTTACCTATAAATGTTTCTATTAGTGACACCATTGCAGTTACTTCATATAATTCAAATTACTCGGGAAATAACGATCAGATAAATGGGTTCGAATCCTGGTATTCTCTGGCAAATAAAGCACCAGATCTTCCAGCTAATCTAACCTCTGATTCAGCGGCAAGAATAGTAAAACTCAATTGGACGGCAAGTGTTTCAGCTGGGGTAAACAACTACAATATTTACAGATCTACTGATGCTGTCATCTTTACAAAAATTGGTTCTTCTGTTAACACTAATTATATAGATCAATCACTTACACCTGCAACAAGATATTTTTATAAAGTGTCTGCATTTGATAGTCTTGATTTAAGCTATGATAATTATGGGTTGGAGAGTAGCTTAACAGCCGCTGTATCTGCAACACCTAATAAAATTATTTATATTACTACCTCTGGTAACAATGTAAATATAGGAAGCTATGCTAATCCAAAGGTAACTATTACGAATGCCATTGCTTATGCTACTACTGGTGATTCGATCTTGATTGGCGATGGAACGTATTTAGATAATATTAACTTAAATAATAAAACTATCAATTTTTTAAGTATTAACGGTGCAGATAAAGTAGTACTGAAGCCGCAATTACAAGGCACTAGTATAGTTAATATTTCCAATGCCAGCAATACTCTATTTAAAGGGATAAGCTTTGCCAATGTAACATCAAACAATGCGGGGGCGACTGTATATTTTACAAGTTCTAGTCCAAGTTTTGAATCTTGTGTGTTCCGAAATAATGCCGGAACATTAGGCGTAATTGCTACTGATGCGGGAACATTTACAATGAACAATTGTATAGCATACGCAAACACTTCAAACCAGTTTTTTTATATATCGACTTCTATACCTTCCCCTGCAACAATAAATCATTTCACATATTCAAACAACAGTGGCAATTTTTTACGCTCATCCCTCCCTGGCAATCTGATAAATATAAATAATTCCATAATCTGGAATACAACAAATCTATCTTATACAGGAACAATTACTATTCAAAATAGCATTGTAAAAGGTGGTTTTACAGGCAATACAAGCAACCTCATTTTTTCACCCGGCTTTATAGATTCAGCAAAAAACGACTTCCACTTGGTAACCTATTCTCCAGCAATTGCTTTGGGACTTAGCAATACCGGTGTAACACTGGATTATGAAGGGAATTCACGTGCATTACCCAACGGTTCTAAACCTGATGCAGGAGCATTTGAATCTTTATTTGGACAAAGCGCTCCCTATATAGACTCTTCCAGTTCTCAAGATGGGATATTAACTATTAACTGGACTCAAAGACAGTTAAGTGCAACTGATAGCTTTACAATTTATAAAGACACTTCCTCATTACCAACAAGTATTTATAAAACGATTAGTAAATTGGTTCCATTTTTAAAGGATAGTTCTAATACCCTTTTC
>JAYVRC010000379.1:0-4946 GCA_043776615.1 Sphingobacteriia bacterium | reverse complement strand
AAGGAGAAGTTTACAAATCAGTAGAAGGTGGTAATGGAGAACTTGGATTTTACTTAATTAGTGATGGTGGAAGAACCCCATTCAGATTGCATTTTCGCAGACCATGCTTTATCTATTATCAAGCCTATCCCGAATTAGTTACTGGTGGTATGTTGAGCGATGCAATTGTAACAATGAGTAGTTTGAATTTAATAGCAGGAGAGTTAGATGCGTAACTCTGAGGGATTATGAGTTAAGAATTATGAGATAAGAATTAAGAATTATGAGTATGGTACAATTTTCAGAAGAGCAAATGACAGAGTTTAATAGACTTGTAAGTCATTATCCAGAAGGAAAACAGAAGAGTGCTTTACTACCTGTTTTGCATTTGGCTCAAAATAGTTTTGGAGGATGGCTTAGCTCAGATACGATGGATTATGTGGCAGAACTGTTACAAATAAAGTCGATTGAAGTTTATGAAGTAGCTACTTTCTACAGCATGTATAATTTAAAGCCAGTGGGTAAATACATGTTCGAAGTTTGCCACACTGGTCCATGTATGATTAGTGGATGTGATGAAATTATTGATTACATAGAAAAGAAATTAAGCATCAAACCAGGAGAAACAACTACTGATGGGATGTTCACTTTAAAAACAGTAGAATGTTTAGGTGCTTGTGGATATGCTCCGATGATGCAGATGGGAAAAACTTATAGAGAGCATCTTACAAGAGAAAAAGTTGACAAGATAATAGAAGAGTGTAGCAAAAATGCTGCAGCAAATAATTAATTTATGGGTGTAAAAGTATTACTTGAAAAAGCTCATGTTGAAGGTATTCGCTACTTTGATGTATACCGCAAAGAAGGCGGATATAAAACTGTAGAGAAAGCTTTGAAAGAAATGACGCCAGAAACAATTATTGAAGAAGTTAAAAAAAGTGGCTTAAGGGGTAGAGGTGGCGCTGGTTTCCCTGCAGGTATGAAATGGGGTTTTATTGCAAAGCCCGAAGGTGTTCCACGCCATTTGGTTTGTAATGCCGATGAAAGTGAACCGGGTACTTTTAAAGATCGATACCTGATGGAATTTCTTCCTCATTTGTTAATTGAAGGATTAATCATTTCTTCTTTTGCTTTGGGAAGTAACGATACCTATATTTATATCAGAGGTGAATACGCCTGGATAGTAGATATTTTAGAACAAGCTATTGAAGAAGCTAAAGCAAATGGATTTCTAGGAAAAAATATTTTAGGCACTGGATTCGAATGCAATATTTATGTACATCGTGGAGCAGGTGCTTATATTTGTGGAGAAGAAACTGCACTAATAGAATCTTTAGAAGGCAAGCGTGGCAACCCTCGTATTAAGCCTCCTTTCCCAGCAATACAGGGCGTATGGATGCGTCCTACTGTTGTAAATAATGTAGAAACATTAGCTGCAATTGTACCAATTATTAATATGGGTGGAGATGAGTATGCTAAAATTGGTGTTGGCCGTTCTACAGGAACTAAACTAATTTCTGCATGTGGTAATATTAATAAGCCAGGTGTTTATGAAATAGACATGACCATTTCTGTGGAAGAATTTATTTATGCTGATGAATATTGTGGAGGAATTGCTAATGGTAAACGATTAAAAGCCTGTATTCCTGGCGGATCTTCTGTTCCAATCTTGCCTGCTAATTTATTGCTTACTACTGCAAAAGGTGAAAAGAGGTTAATGAATTATGAAAGTTTAAGCGACGGTGGATTTGCAACCGGCTCTATGTTAGGTTCTGGTGGTTTTATTGTTTTGGATGAAGACCAATGTATTGTAAAGAATACCTATACCTTAGCTCGATTTTACAGACATGAAAGTTGCGGACAATGTTCGCCTTGTAGGGAAGGAACAGGATGGATGGAGAAAATTTTAAAAAATATCGAAACCGGAAAAGGTAAAATGAGTGATATTGATTTGTTATGGGATATTCAACGCAAGATAGAAGGAAATACTATTTGTCCTTTAGGTGATGCTGCTGCTTGGCCTGTTGCCGCAGCTATTCGTCACTTTAGGGATGAATTTGAGTGGCATGTGTTGAACCCAGAAAAATCACAAACAAGTAACTATGGATTGGCGCATTATGCAGATCCAATTTATGTACCAGCTTAACAAACTATGTCTGAACAACCATTATTTAAAGTAACAATCGACAATATTACGATTGAAGTACCAGCTGGAACTACTATCCTAAATGCTGCGCGTAAAATTGGAGGTGAAGTAGCGCCGCCTGCAATGTGTTATTATAGCAAGCTTGAAGGAAGTGGCGGAAAATGTAGAACTTGTTTGGTAGAAGTTAGTAAAGGATCTGAAAAAGATCCTCGACCTATGCCAAAATTATTGGCAAGTTGTAGAACAACGGTAATGGATGGCATGGAAATAAAAAATATTACGAGTGAAAAAGTAATTGACGCACGCAATGGGGTAGTAGAATTTTTATTAATTAATCATCCACTCGATTGCCCTATTTGTGATCAAGCTGGAGAATGTCATCTACAAGATTTAAGTTACGATCATGGTAAAGAAGGAACTCGTTATGAGTTTCAAAGAAGAACATTTAAAAAGCATGATATCGGTCCATATATACAATTGCATATGACGCGTTGTATACTTTGCTATCGTTGTGTTTATGTGGCCGACCAACTTACTAATAAACGCGAACACGGAATTTTAGATAGAGGTGATCATTCAGAAATTGCCACACTAATTGAGAAGAGTTTAGACAATGATTTTATAGGTAATGTAATTGATGTTTGTCCGGTTGGTGCTTTAACAGATAAAACTTTCCGTTTTAAAAATAGAGTTTGGTTTTTAAAACCAATGGATGCGCACCGCGATTGCCCAACTTGTAGTGGTAAAGTAACAGTATGGAATAGAGGAGACGAAGTATTTAGAGTAACTGCAAGAAAAGATGAATGGGGTGAAGTAGAAGAATGGATTTGTAATACTTGTAGGTTCGAAAAAAAGAAAACCAGCGATTGGATAATTGAAGGTCCTAGAATGATTGATAGACATTCTGTTATTTCTCAAGGTCATTATGCAGGTTCGGTAGGTACTCATGTTCCAACAGAAATTTTTGGAGCAGTACATGATGGTCGTAAGCCTCATTTATTAATGGATATACATTCTGTAAGTGAAGTAAACCAATCAACTGTAACTTTAAGCAAATTAGATAGACCAGCACATTCAACTGATTTTAAACCCAACCAAGATTAATTGATTATACAATGACACTATTGGCCTTTGATTGGATTTTATTGGTAGAAAAATTAATACTAATTGCAATTATTGTTTTTGCAAGTTTAGGGATTGCTTTATATACCACTTTTGCAGAACGTAAAGTTGCAGCAGTTTTACAAGATAGGCCTGGTCCAAATAGAGCTGGTCCATTTGGTTTATTTCAACCTTTTGCTGATGGATTGAAATTAATTATGAAAGAGGAAATTATTCCTAATTCAGCCAACAAAGCTTTATTTATTCTTGGACCAGGTTTAGCAATGACGGCTGCTTTAATGACTTGTTCCGTTATTCCATGGAGTAGTCATATTGAATTATTTGATCGGAAAATAGATTTACAAATTGCAGATATTAATATTGGTATTTTATACATTTTTGGTGTAGTAAGTTTAGGAGTATATGGTATTATGATTGGTGGATGGGCTTCTAATAACAAATTCTCATTAATGGCAGCTCTTCGTGGCGCATCTCAAGCAATAAGTTATGAATTGGCAATGGGCCTTTCGTTAATTGCAGTATTGATGATAGGAGGTTCTCTAAGTTTAAAAACCATTGTAGACGAACAAATGGCACCAGGTGCTTATTGGAATATAGTATACCAACCTTTAGGGTTTATAATTTTCTTTATTTGTGCTTTAGCAGAATGTAATAGAACACCATTTGATTTGCCAGAAGCAGAGAACGAATTAAATTTTGGTTATCATCAGGAATATTCTTCCATGAAATTGGGCTTTTATTTATTTTCAGAATACATTAATATGATAATGAGCAGTGCAGTTATGGCTTGTTTGTTCTTTGGAGGATATGATCTACCTTTTTTTGATGAATCTAGATTGCCAGTAAATTATGCTGCGATGATTGGGTTGGGAACTTTATTGATTAAAATAGTACTATTTATTTTTGTGTTTATGTGGATTAGGTGGACTATCCCGCGTTTTAGGTATGATCAACTAATGAATGTAGGATGGAAAAAATTAATTCCATTGGCATTATTTAATATGTTGCTAACTGCAGCTTTTATTTTATGGAAACAAAGCTGAAAAGAGATATGAGATATGAGATATGAGATAAGAGATATGAGATAAGAGTTATGAATTAAAGAAATAGTAAAAGAATAAAATAAAAATGCAAGCATTAACCACCAGAGGAAAAGAAGTCAGCAGAAAACCGATGACTTTTATGGAGCGATTATACATCCCCTCTATTCTTAAAGGCATGGCTATTACTTTCAGTCATATTTTTAAGAAACAACCAACCATTCGTTATCCAGAGCAAACAAGAGAATTTAGTCCAGTTTTTAGAGGCTTGCATGTTTTAAATAGAGATGAAGACGGTCGAGAAAATTGTACTGCATGTGGTTTGTGTGCAGTAGCTTGCCCAGCTGAGGCAATAACTATGGAAGGTGCCGAACGTTTGCCAGGCGAAGAAAATAAATACAGAGAAGAAAAATATGCAGCGAAGTATGAAATAAATATGTTGCGTTGTATTTTTTGTGGATTATGTGAAGAAGCTTGTCCGAAAGATGCGATTTATTTGAGTGAAACTTTTGCACCAGCTAATTTTACTAGAAAAGGATTTATTTATGGAAAAGAAGATTTATTAATTCCTGATCCAGTTAACGAACCCGAAGCATATGCAAAGGCGCGTGGAGAAAAGCGAGTTTCTAATTAATTAAAATTAAAAGTTATTAAATAGC
>JAYVRC010000378.1:0-4966 GCA_043776615.1 Sphingobacteriia bacterium | reverse complement strand
GGCTTAATGAATAATAGTTGTAGCAAATATTAACCTTTCTTTCCAAACTAAATCCTTTATTAGCCTTATTTTTACCACGATAATTCTATTATGGACTTGAGTTTTGAAAAAGAAAAAAACATTAAAGCACTCACAATTACCAGTGTAATTACCATTGTATTGTTCTTACTATTCTTTTATGTTCATTACGAAAAACCCATTCCTCCAGAACTCATTACTGGTGAAGGCATTGAAGTAAATTTAGGCAATAGTGAAACTGGTTTTGGTAAAGAAGCAACTCAACAACAAGAAAGTGCATCAAAAACAGTTAATAATAATCCTCAACCAATTACCCCAACTTCAAACACATCGGAAGAAGATATAGCTGTAAATAACAATAAAAAAATGGTGAGTAAGAATACAAACATCACCAAAAACAAACCCCAATCCACTCCTACACCAAAAGCCATTTTTAAAGGCACTAGTTCAACCAAAACCAACGGTGGTAACAACAGCAATAGTTACAATAAAACTACCAACCAAGGTATTGTAGGTGGCAAAGGAGATCAAGGTAAACCCAATGGGAACCCTAACTCAGACAGTTATAATGGAAATGCTGCCAGCGGAAAAAGTGGCATGGGCGGTGTAGCCATAAAAAACGGTTTAGACGGCAGAAGAATTACCAAGTTTCCGAATTTTGAAGACGATTTTAATGAGAACGCCAAAGTAGCTGTTGATATAACGGTTGATCAATTAGGAAATATAATTTCTGCTAATATTAATCCAAAAGGAACTACTACAACCAATACTACCATCCGCAATATAGCTTTACAAAAAGCAAGAACATTAAAACTCAATAGCGGACCTGCTGAATCCCAAACTGGCACATTAATATTCAGCTTTATATTGCGTAGTTAATTTTTATTGCATCTTTGTATAGCAATGAATTACCAAGAAACAGTTGACTATTTATTTAATAAGCTACCCATGTTTAGCCGAATTGGTGTAGCAGCTTATAAAAATGATCTTACCAATACCATTCAACTTTGTGAAGCCTTAGGCAATCCACAAAACAAATTCAAAACTATTCATATTGCTGGCACGAATGGAAAAGGCTCCACCAGTCACATGCTTGCAGCCATTTTACAAACCGCTGGTTACAAAACTGGTTTATATACCTCTCCACATCTTCACGATTTTAGAGAACGAATAAAAATTAATGGCGAGTTATGTGATAAGGATTTTGTAATTGATTTTACCCAAAAAATTCAACCACAAATAGAAAAACTAGAACCCTCTTTTTTTGAGATAACAGTTGCAATGGCATTCTATTATTTTGCGCAACAAGAAGTAGACATTGCCGTAATTGAAGTAGGATTAGGAGGCAGGTTAGATAGTACCAATATCATTACCCCCGAACTAAGCATCATTACCAATATTGGCTGGGATCATATGAATTTACTAGGTAATACACTAAAAGCTATTGCAGGAGAAAAAGCTGGAATTATTAAACCGCATATTCCTGTGGTTATTGGTGAAGTAATAGAAGAAACAAAACAGGTATTTGAAAAAGCTGGAATAAACAGCACCATCATTTATGCACAAGAAAAAAGATATGTTAGTGATTGGCTAGCAGAAAGCAACCATTTGCAAATAACCGTGGTTGAAAAAGAAAAAAATGAATACGAAAAATATTTGTTAGACCTGCCAGGCCTCTACCAAAGAAAAAACTTACTTACTGTTTTAGCCGCATCTGCTGAATTGAAAAGATTGGGATGGAATATTAATCAACCAATAATTCATACAGCTTTATTACATGTAAAAAAGTTAACCGGATTACATGGCAGATGGGAAATGATTCATCACCATCCTACTGTTGTAATGGATGTTGGCCATAATGTTGATGGCATTAAAGCAATTAATGAACAATTAGAATTAAGTAATTATAGACACTTACATATAGTGATTGGAATGGTTAAAGACAAAGACATTGATGCTGTTTTAAAACTATTACCAACGCATGCCAACTACTATTTTACCAAAGCACAAATTCCAAGGGCATTAGATGAAATTTCATTACTTAAAGCCGCTATGGAATTAGGATTAAAAGGTCAAAGCTATGTTGAAGTAAATGAAGCCATTAAAGTGGCTATGGACAATGCTAAAATTGATGACATCATTTTAATTTGCGGAAGTGTTTTTTTAGTAGCTGAAGTCAATACTGCATTATTTCACAACTAGCCATTGCATTTTAATAGCAGCGGCATACATAGCCCCAACTTGAGCTCCATGCGTAAACTCGTTGTTTAACAACATACTTATAAAATCACTTTTAGAGAACTTTATTACCTCAATATCTTCAAATTGATCAAGTGATCTTAAATGAATAAGTGTTGCATTTTTGGCAATAAAAAACCAAGCTTGATTACTTTCTAAAGGCGGATTAGGGCAAACAGTGAATAATAGTTCAATATCATCTGAAACATAACCTGTTTCTTCTTTCATTTCTCTGGTAGCACTTATAATCGGCTCCTCTCCTTCATCAATCATACCACCAGGCAATTCCAACGAAATAATACCTGCAGCATGCCTGTATTGTTTTACAAAAACAACTTCTTCATTTTCGGTTACAACAAAAACATTACAGAAATTTGGAACATCAACAATAATATAAGGATTTAAAACTTGTCCATCAGGTAATATGCAAGACTCCTCCCGAATTGTCATCCATTTTTTTTGATACACCGTTTCAGATGATAACTTTTTCCACTTTTTTATCATTATATAAAATTATACGATCAACATTTTTTTCATTTTCATTAATGCATACATTATAGTACATGTTTGCATCGATTGAACAAAAGCCTGGGCTTTAAAAAGCTCAATAAATTCTTCCCACTCTAATAATTGCACTTCTACTTCTTCATCAGCATCTAAAATTGCAGCAGGATCACGCACACCACCTGTAGCCAAAAACATATGCATTACATTGGTATTAGTAGTTGGATTAGGAGATACTTTTCCGAGGTATTCAACATTATCAAAATGATATCCAGTTTCTTCTAATAACTCTCTACGCATTGCTGCTTCTAAGCTTGTGTCGGCAGCATCTATACACCCTCCTGGTAATTCAGTAGCTACAACATCTAAACCTGGGCGATATACTTTTTCAATAATCACTTTCCCTTCCTTTGTTATTGCCAATGCAGTTGCATAATCTGGAAATCCGTATATATAAAATGGTTCAATTAATGAACCGTTTGCTTTTTCATACACATTCTTTCGTACATCTGCCCAACAATCTTTTACTAACTGTTCCGATTGAATTAATTTCCACTTTTTAGCTATATGCATTACCATTTTTTTTGATCACGTAAACTAGTAATATGAGCAGTATGGTGTTTGCCATGCCAGGCATATAATCCTAGCAAAAACCACAAACTCATATCTTTTTTACTTTCTGGATGATGTACCTCTCTCATCCACTGTACATCTGTTATATTTTTTAAAGCAACATACATTCTTTGATGCAATGCATGCAATAGTGTTAATGAAATATTGATTGGCAATTGTTTCACATCGTCGAGTAAAGTCCACTCATTTTCTAAATAAGGTTTTATTGTTGGTTTGTTTTCTGTTAACCCTAATTTAAATCTACAGTATGCATTCATGTGACTATCTGCTAAATGATGAATAACTTCATGTAATGTCCATCCTCCCTCTCTATAAGGGGTATGCAATTGCGCTTCATCCAAATTTAACACTGCTATTTCTAATTCTTGTGGGAGAAATTGTATGTCCAATAACCATTTTTCTTTCTGCTCAGTAGAAAACGGTTGAGGTTGGTATTTTCCGATTGGGTAACGTGGATCTTGCATGAGGATTTAAGAAATAAGAGTTAAAAGATATGAATTATGAGATAAGAAATAAAAGTTATTCGGCGCGGAGTTCGTGGCCAGTTAGCTGAATAAATACATCTTCCAAATTGGCTTTCTTAACTTCCTTCGGTCTTTCAAAACCTGTTGCCACTAATTCGTCTATAAGTTTATCCGGAGAATTCAATGCTATAATTCTACCACTATCAATAATAGCTACCCTATCACACAAAACTTCTGCTTCATCCATATAATGTGTAGTAATAATAATGGTAGTTCCTTTTTTTCTAATTTGTTGAATCAGCTCCCATAAATTCCTTCTTGCTTGGGGATCTAAACCTGTTGTTGGTTCATCTAAAAAAATAATTTTAGGCTGGTTAATTAAAGTAGTTGCAATAGAGAATCGTTGTTTTTGTCCACCACTCATTTCCTTGAATTTCGATTTAGCTTTGTCTTTCAGATTTACCATATCGAGCAAAGCCATTGGATCTACCTCTTCATTATACAAACCTGCAAAAAGCGAAATAAGTTCTACTAAATTAAGACTAGGATAATAACCTGAAGTCTGTAATTGTACTCCAATAATTTTTTTTATATCATTGGGAGATTCATCTAAATTAAATCCATCAACAATTACGGTTCCACTTGTTTTTTGTCGAAGTGTTTCAATAATTTCAAGCGTAGTAGATTTTCCAGCACCATTTGGACCAAGCAATCCAAATATTTCACCTTCCATTACATCAAAACTAATTCCTTTTACAGCATGAAAAGTTCCATATTTTTTATGGAGGTCTTTAACACTAATTATTACTTTGCTCATAAAACTAAAATTTATATACTAAGCCTGCCGATTTATCTCCAACTCCAATTCCAATAGAAGTTTTATTGTATTGTTGATTAAAAATAGCAATTGCCATTTGTAAATTTCGTTGCCCAACTACCGTAAAATACCCTCCAGCAATAGAGGCTACTAATCCACCTCCAATCATTCCCCATCCAAAACTTCTTGAGTCTCCTGATAAATTATTAATCCCTACAAAAATACTTATGGCTCCTAATAATCCTAATGTTTGTCCCACAATTTTATTAGTCTGATGTTTGCTATAAAGAGT
>JAYVRC010000377.1:0-4981 GCA_043776615.1 Sphingobacteriia bacterium | reverse complement strand
TTAATAAAAATTAATAATTAAAATTGCATAATATATTTATAATCAATATATTATGCAATTTTATTAAATATTTAAACGAATTAATATTGAAGCTGACTTTAAGCAAGATTATCTACATTTTAAAATGCCATTTTATTTTATTTTTATACCCCGATATCGAATAGTAAATTCATTAATTACTTTTAGCCACCTTGACCAAAATTATATTCACAGTTACCAATGACCTGAGCTTCGATCAGCGGATGCATCGAATTGCTGGCTGCTTAGCTCATAATGGTTATGAAGTAACACTAATAGGGGTTAAAAGGACTCATTCTATTGAATTAGAAAACCGAACATTTATCCAAAAAAGACTTTCCTGCTTTGTCCAAACTGGTCCATTATTTTACATAGAGTTCAATATAAGATTACTAGTATACTTGCTATTTGTAAAAATCGACATTATATGCGCAATAGATTTAGATACAATTCTACCTTGTTTATTCGCTTCCAAATTAAAAAACAAGCAAAGAGTTTATGATGCACACGAATATTTTACCGAGCAAAAGGAAGTAAGAACAAGGCCAACTATCCTACGTATTTGGAAGCAGATAGAAACTTTTGCCGTTCCAAAATTTCCAAATGGGTATACAGTAAATAGTAAATTAGCACAATTATTTCATGAAAATTATGGTGTTTCATATCAAACTATTCGAAATATTCCTATCAAGTATCCTTTGGAAAATATTGAAAATGCGCACGTTAATAAATTTATACTATATCAGGGTGCTGTAAACGAAGGGCGCTGTTTTGAAGAACTAATTCCAGCCATGAAATGGGTAAATGCTACTTTAATTATTGCCGGAACCGGCAATTTTTATATTCAAGTAGAAGAACTTATTCGCTATTTTAAACTAGAACATAAAATAATTTTAAGGGGAGCAATACCTCCACAAGAATTAAGGTATTTAACCCAAGAAGCTTTTATCGGCGTTACTCTTTTTGAACAAAACGGAATTAATCAATATTTCTCTTTGGCCAATCGCTTTTTTGATTACATGATGGCTGGCACTCCACAAATTTGTGTAAACTACCCTTTGTACCAAGAAATTAACCATCAATACGGCTTTGCATACATGATCGAAAATACTCATCCACTTACAATTGGAGACGCATTGAACAAATTGCTCCAAGACGATGTTCTTTATATTCAGCTTAAAAAGAATTGCATTAAAGCACGTGATTTACTTAACTGGGAAAACGAATCGAATCAATTGGTTGAATTTTATAGAACCCTTTAACTCTTGGATAAACATTTACATATTATTGCTTTTGATGTTCCCTACCCAGTAAACTACGGAGGGGTCTGTGATGTGTTTTATAAACTTCCCGCTTTTAAAGCACAGGGCATCAAAATTCATTTTCATTGTTTTGATTACGGCAGAGGCCATCAACCCATAATTGATCAATACTGCGAGTCGGTAAACTATTATCAACGCAAAGAAGGGCATAAAGGATTTTCTAATACACTCCCTTACATAGTGTCTAGTAGGATTAGTGAAGAGCTATATACTAATTTAATGAAAGATGAATACCCCATTTTTATGGAAGGAGTGCATTGCACTTATTTACTCAATGACGACAGATTTAAAAAACGAAAATGTTTTGTACGCTTACATAATGTGGAGTACCAATATTACAAAGAGCTATCACAAAGTTGTTCTAATTTAATTAAAAAAGCATACTACTGGAACGAATCGAGGTTACTAAAAACCTATGAAAAAAGTATTGCTGATAAAGCAACATTTTGGGCTACAAAAGAAGCAGATAATGATATTTATAGAAATGAGTTTGGTTGTAAAAACATAGAAGAACTTACCCTTTATTTACCTAATTGGGAGGTTCAGTCTACAGTGGGAATGGGATCTTACTGTTTTTATCATGGCGACTTAAGTGTTGCGGCTAACGAAAAAGCAGTTATTTGGTTACTAGAAAAAGTATTTCCACAAATAAATATTCCATTTGTAATTGCGGGTAAAAATCCGTCGAAAAAATTACTAGAACTTACCCATGCAAATAATTACTCGTGTTTGGTAGCTAATCCTTCTGAGAGTGAATTGAAAGACATGATTGCTAAAGCACATGTTCATTTATTACCTTCATTTATTCATACTGGTACTAAAGTAAAATTGTTGAACACATTGTACCATGGGCGGCATTGTGTGGTAAATGAAGCTACAGTTTCCAATACTGGACTAGCTGAAGCATGCCATATTGCATCAACAGCAAATTCATTCAAAGAAATTCTACTACAGTTATTTCATCAGCCATTTACTTTAGCAGAAATTAATCTTAGGAAAAAACTATTGGAACCCAAGTTTAATAATGAGCAAAATGCCATTAAGCAAATTGGTTGGATATGGGGTTAGCACTATCTACCACTTTACCACTTTCTGTTTTTAACATTCTACTTGGATAGCGATTTATTACAATAAAATCGTGGGTTGCCATTACTACGGTGCTCCCATAATCTTTTGCAATTTGTATGAGCAACTGCATTATTTCATCGCTGGTTTCAGGGTCTAAATTACCAGTTGGTTCATCAGCTAAAATTAATTTAGGTGAGTTGAGCAATGCCCTAGCAATATCTACTCTTTGTTGCTCTCCACCACTCATCTCGTAGGGCATTTTAAAGCCTTTGCCTTTTAGTCCAACTTTATCTAAAACATCGTTTATTTTTTCTTCAATAAGCATTTCATCTTTCCAGCCAGTTGCTTTTAAAACAAATCTCAAATTTTCATGTACATTTCTATCAGTAAGCAATTGAAAGTCTTGAAAAACAACACCCAAATTTCTTCTGAGGAAAGGCACTTTTTTCCAATCCATTCCTATCAACTCAAAACCAACAACTTTTGCATTTCCTTCTGTCAAAGTAAGTTCCCCGTATAAAGTTTTTAAGAGGCTACTTTTCCCCGTACCTGTTTTACCAACGAGATAAACAAATTCACCTTTATTAATTTCAAAATTTACGTCTTTTAAAATAAGGTTATTACCTTGATAGATATTTACGTTTTTGAGAGAAATTACCGTTTCAGGCATGTTAAAATTTTAAATGGTTATGGTAACAAATATACGCTTTGAAAACAGTTTTATATTGTTAATATTAGTAAACAACTTCTCCAAAACTTCCGCTCAAAATAAGGCTTGATTTTGCCAATCTAGGCGCTTCTACTCTTCCAACAATTTGAGCCCCAATACCTAATGCTGCAGCAGTTTGAATCATTTGCTGTGCCGATATTTCATCTGTAAATATTTCTAACCGATGCCCCATATTAAATACTTGATACATTTCTCTCCAATCGGCTCCAGAATTTTGTTGAATCAATTCGAAAACTGGTGGTGGTGTAAACAAATTGTCTTTAATAATAGTTAATGGTGCTGGAAGGTATTTCAAACATTTAGTTTGCCCGCCCCCACTACAATGAATAATACCATCGATTGAATCGAATTGTTCTTCTACTATCTTTTTTAACAAAGGTGCATAGGTTCTAGTAGGTGATAACAATAGTTTTCCAACATTCATTGAAGTTCCATCAATTAAAATATGATCAGTCATTTTATTTTTACCAATATAAATAAATTCATCATCTAGTGTTGGTTCAAAAGTTTCTGGATAATCTGTTGCATAATTTTTTGCCAATACATCATGCCTTGCACTGGTTAATCCATTGCTCCCTAACCCACTATTGTATTCGGTTTCATAAATTGCTTTCCCTGCACTTGCAAAACCTACAATTACATTTCCAATTTTAATTTTTTCATTGGTAATTAATTTCGACTTGGGCCATCTTGCTGTCATGGTTCCATTTACAGCGATTGTTCTTACAACATCTCCAACATCGGCAGTTTCTCCTCCCAAATAATGAATTTGTACACCATATGCTTTTAATGAATTAAAAAAAGATTGGGTACCATTAATTATAGCTTCTAAAACTGCTCCATTGATTACTAATTTATTTCTATCGATTGTTGAAGAAAATAATAAATTAGTGGTAACGCCAATGCACAATAAATCATCTAAATTCATTGCAACTGCATCTTGTGCAATTCCTTTCCAAACATCAATATCACCTGTTTCTTTCCAATATAAATAAGCTAATATACTTTTGGTACCTGCACCATCAGCATGCATGATATTTACCCAATTGTTATCTCCACATAAATAGTCGGGGTAAATTTTACAAAAAGCATATGGATACAATCCTTGGTCGAGCTTTTGTATTGCAGCATGTACTTCTTCTTTTTGTGCAGAAACTCCGCGCTTTGCGTATAGTGACATTTATAAATAATTCAATATTAATTACAAATGTAATGAATAGTAAGAAACCCAATGCTGTAATGACCTATGCCGCCTTTCGACAGGCTCAGGGTGACAATATCGACTTTCAACATTACTCCTTATTTTTGCCACAATTATGAAGGTACATCGTGAACTGGTAGGCTCTTTGCCCGAATTTAGTAATTCAGTAGTTACAATTGGTACTTTTGATGGTGTTCATAAAGGACATCAACAAATTATTGCTCAATTAAAAGAGGAAGCCAAAAAAAATAATGGCGAAACGGTAATCATTACATTTCATCCTCATCCCCGAAAAATAGTTTCTTCGGTACCAGGAGATGTAAAACTTCTTTCTACACTTTCAGAGAAAATTAAACTATTAGAAAATGCAGGAATTGATCATTTAGTAGTAATTCCTTTTGATCATGCTTTTGCCAATCAATCTGCTGAAGACTACATTACCCATTTTCTGTATCATTACTTCAAACCAGCAACAGTAATCATTGGATATGATCATCGCTTTGGAAAAGGAAGATCCGGCGATTATCATTTATTAGAACAATATGGTGCAAAACTCGGATTTGCAGTAAAAGAAATTTCAGAAGAAATACTGAATGAAATTGTTATTAGTTCAACTAAAATCAGGCAATCTTTATTAGCAAC
>JAYVRC010000376.1:0-4983 GCA_043776615.1 Sphingobacteriia bacterium | reverse complement strand
CCTTAGATGATTATATAAAACTATACATCAAGCCATCACCTGTGCTTACCCTAATGACATTAAAAAGTATTACTGAAAAATTACCTAATCGCGATTTTTTAAGAATTCATCGCTCTTATATCGTACCTATTAGAAAAATTGAAAAGTTTAGCAAAACTAAAATTTTTATCTCCGGTAAAGAAATCCCAATTGGAAGTAGCTACAGCAACGTGTATGACCAGTTATTAGCTGTTTCAAAACTGAATTAATTTTCTTCCCTTTAATTAAAACCCAATTCAAACAACCCCTACCTTTGTTCTATAAATTTTCCACATGAAATTTTTAGAACAATTAGGCATTAATCAAAATAATAAAGGAGTTTCAACTGGTACAGTTTGGATTGAAAGCAATGGCAATACCATTGAATCATATTCTCCAGTTGATGGATCCATAATAGGATCTACAATTGCTTCAGATAAAACTGCTTATGAAAAAGTTATTCAACAATCTTTATTAGCTGCTAAAGAATGGCAAAAATGGCCAGCCCCAAAAAGAGGAGAAATTGTACGTCAAGTTGGCGAAGCTTTAAGAATATATAAAGAACCATTAGGCAAATTGGTAAGCTATGAAATGGGTAAAAGTTTGCAAGAAGGATATGGTGAAGTACAAGAAATGATAGATATCTGTGATTTTGCTGTTGGTTTATCCCGACAACTATATGGACTTACCATGCACAGTGAAAGACCTTTGCATAGAATGTACGAACAATGGCATCCATTAGGAATTGTAAGCATTATTTCTGCATTTAATTTTCCCGTGGCAGTATGGAGTTGGAATGCAGCATTGGCATGGGTTTGTGGTAATACTACTATTTGGAAACCAAGTGAAAAAACTCCTTTATGTGGTATTGCAGTTCAGAAAATAGTAGCAGAAGTATTTGCAAAAAACAATATTCCCGAAGGTGTTAATTGTTTAGTACAAGGAGCAAGAGAAGTAGGTGAATGGATGAGTAACGATACCCGTATACCATTGATTTCTGCAACTGGATCTACCAAAATGGGAAAAGCATTAAGTGCTACTGTTGCAGCAAGACTCGGAAAAAGCATTTTAGAACTTGGCGGAAACAATGCAATCATTATCTCTCAAAACGCTGATCTAGATATGTCGTTAATAGGTGCAATATTTGGGGCAGTTGGAACAGCTGGTCAACGTTGCACAACAACAAGAAGATTAATTATTCATGAATCAATTTATGATGCATTTACTGCAAAACTTGTAAAAGCATATCAACAACTAAAAATTGGAAACCCATTAGATACGCAAAATCATGTTGGCCCACTTATAGACAAAGATGCAGTAAATATGTACCTACAATCAATCAACAATTGTAAAGAACAAGGTGGAAAATTTATTATAGAAGGTGGTGTACTTAATGGTAAAGGTTTTGAAAGTGGATGCTATGTTAAGCCTTGTATTGCTGCTGTAACAAATGATCTCGCAATTGTACAACATGAAACATTTGCTCCAATTCTTTATGTAATGAAGTACAAAACATTAGAGGAAGCCATTGTGATGCAGAACAATGTTCCACAAGGTCTATCCTCTTCAATCATGACTTTAAATATGCGTGAAGCAGAGCAGTTCTTATCTGCTAGCGGGAGCGATTGCGGTATTGCAAATGTAAATATTGGAACAAGTGGTGCAGAAATTGGTGGCGCATTTGGTGGCGAAAAAGAAACAGGTGGAGGTAGAGAAAGTGGAAGCGATGCTTGGAAAGCATATATGCGAAGACAGACCAATACAATTAACTGGGGCAATAATCTTCCTCTTGCACAAGGTATAAAGTTTGAGTTTTAAATTTTTGTGCTTTACTTAATCAATTCTAAAGAATAGTTAGTGAACAAAAGTAATCATTGCAGGAACCTCCTTAGGATCTAATAATTGATTGATTTTAGCTAAACAGGTAGTTTTTGTTTCATCATCTTGGTTTATTAAAACTATTGTTGCACCAATTAAAACCTCTGCCCCATTTGCTTTAGCATATACAGTGACTTTTTTTACCGAATTGATCAATTGAATTTTTTCTTGAATTGTGGCCAGGCTTATATTCACACCTCCAATTTGAACTACTTGATCAATTCTAGATTGTACAATAAAATTAGTTGCTTCATGTAATACAATATGATCTAGTAACTTAAATATTTGCTGATCATATTTTCGAATGATATTCTTTGCATCTGTATCAAATGACCAATATGAAAATAATTTAAATGCATTGTCTGGCTTAATCCTATATCCTACTCCTGCTGTTTCAGTTGAACCAAATATTTCGGTGATATTAAATCCAATTTTTTCTAATTGCGCATATAATCGATCATTGAGAGGTGCACCAGAGGAAATTCCTGAACATTCAATTTGCTTATTATTAAAAGAACTATAAATAAACTGCCAATTAAATGGTGTAGCAATAATTAAGTCGTCGGGCACAAATTCAAGCGAAATAAGCTGATTTGCATTAATTACAGGGATATCCCACAATTGAGGAAGCACCACAGTAAATAAAAACCCATAAATATGATTCGTTGGAACAAAACTGACTATTCGTTTGGGTTGCTGGATGATTTCTTTTAAAAAAGCTACTTCACAATTAATCGATTCAATACTATGTGTGATCAATTTACTATTTCCACTTGTTCCTGAACTTTGAAAAGAAATATTTTCATCTTTTTCTATTCTTACTGCTAAAATTTTTTGAACCCAAGAATCTACCTGTGAATCAGCTAGTAAATTAGGCGGGGTAGCGCTATCAAAAAAATGAAAAAAAGAATTTACATACGCAGCTAATTCTACCAATTGCATGGAGCTTAATCCATAATCTTGAGCAAAGTCATTCCCTTCAAATATAGCCTGATTAGGCATTTTGCGTGATTGTGGTAGTACTTTTTGTACTAAATCGATCACTATACTTCTAACATTTTGATGCGACCAAAACATAGGATTTGTTAAACAGGTAATTTGATAGAGAATACTGCTCCACCATCATTATAAACCGAAATTGTTCCTCCATGTGCTACAACAAATTGTTTTACTATGGCCAATCCTAATCCCGTTCCGCCTGCTTTATCTTTTGTAACAAATGGATCGAATAATGTTTTAAATATGGCTTCAGGTATACCAGGTCCATTATCGCTAATATGTATCTGCACAAATAAATCTAGAATAGATGCACTAATACGAATTGTAGGCTTATCAATTTTTTTATCTTTCAATACTTCTGCAGCATTATTAATTAAATTGGTAATTACGCGTCTAAATTTACTTCTGTCACAATTAATTTGAATACCAGCGTCAACATCAACTTTAATTAATAATTCTTTAAACTCTTTTGCAACAAAAGACAAATCGATTGCTTCTGTTATAAGTTCGTGTAAACCCATTGCCAGTTTTTTAACTGGTGCTTCCTGAATAAAACCCATAAAATCGTCTAACATTTCAGAAGCCTGTTCTGCGGATTTATTAAGGGCTGGCAACCATTCGCTTTCAATTCCATCTTCACGCATAAATTCAGTAAAAACAGGAATATTTTTAATTGGCGAACGCAAATCGTGCATCAGCATACTAATGGCTTTTCCTGCTGCAGAAAGTTTTTCTTTTTCGAGTAATTTTACCTGCAATTCGGCATTTCGAATAGCTTTGGCTGCATTTTGAACAAATAATTTCAGTAAATACAGTTTCTCTGTTTGTAATATTGTTCCTTTTTTGAGGGCAGCAAAAACTACATAATCCTCTAGTTTTGCAAAAATAATTTCATTAGACTGCATTAAATTATCATCAGAATTAATAAAAATTTGATCAATTACTTTTTGCAGTAATGTTGGATTTACTTTTTCTTCCATTGCGCCAATTGAAAATATCTTTTCATAAGACCCATCGTTGTGCATTTTACCGAGTAATGCAGTATCAGTTTGTGCATAGGCAGCTAACTGATCTAAAATATTTTTTAATAAAGGACTTAAATGATTTTCTGAAATATTAATGCTAGAAATTGCATCAATAAGTTGTTCTAGATTTCGCAATTTATTATAATCATTGGTTGCTTTTGTTGCTAACTGTATTATTTCCTCCGATGCATAAGGTTTACAATGATACCCTACATTTTGCCCAGCTTTTGCAACAATATCTTCAATTGTAGTATCACTATAAGCTGTTACAAAAATAATTTCAGCTTTGTTCTCAATTTCCCTGATTTTAGTAGCTGTTTCGAGACCATCCCAGCCTGGCATTCTCATATCTAAAAATATTACAGCATACGGCCTTCCAATTTCAATGCTTTTACGTATCATTTCAAGGCCCTCAGTCCCACTACTCGCTTTATCTACTGTGAATTTTGGAATATTGTTAACCCGATGTTCTATGGGAGATTCTTCTTCATCAAAAAGTATATTAGCAGCATTATTTACAACATCATTTGATTTGATTCGAGGAACTAAAATTTCCTCAATATTGTCTCTAACCATTTCCTCATCATCAACTACTAACACTCTGGTATTTATTTGTATATATTCCATAATCATTTTTTAAGTGTAATAAATGCAGTTGCCCCTTTAGTGAATCCCTCACTTTTTAATTCAAGTGTTCCATGATGACTTTCAATAATTGACCTACAATTAAATAACCCTAATCCAGTTCCAGAATCCTTAGAAGTGAATCCGCGTGAAAATAATTTTTGAGCAATTTCATCATCAAATCCATAACCAGTATCAGTTATAGAAATAATAATCGATTCTTCATTTTCAACTAAAGAAATGCCAATTTTTTTATCTGTATGCTCAAAAGATGCAATACTCTCTCCAGCATTTTTTAGCAAGTTTAAAAACACCTGCATTAACCTTGTTTTATCTCCTTTTACAGGAGGAAGATTCAATGGAATATCCATTTTAATTTCAATATCTTTCTTTGTTAGCCCCGGCAAAATCATTGCAATACTATCATTAATCACTGTTC
>JAYVRC010000375.1:0-4998 GCA_043776615.1 Sphingobacteriia bacterium | reverse complement strand
TTAAGTGACATATATTTCCATATTGATCGCCAGCAATTTGAATTTCAATATGACGAGGCTCTTCTACAAACTTTTCCATATAGATGCCATCATTTTTAAAAGAAGCCCCAGCTTCCATTTTGGCACTAGTATATGCTTTTTCAATTTCATTTTCCTCCCAAACAACACGCATTCCTTTACCACCCCCACCTGCAGTTGCCTTAAGTATTACAGGATATCCTACAACTTTAGCTAATTCCTTTGTCTGTTCAATACTTTCTAATAAACCTTCCCCACCTGGAACAACTGGCACGCCTGCCTTAATCATGGTTTCTTTAGCAGTAATTTTATCGCCCATTTTATTAATCATATCCGGAGTGGGGCCAATAAATTTTATATCATGATCGGCACAAATTTGCGAGAACTTTGCATTCTCAGCTAAAAACCCATATCCTGGATGGATAGCATCTGCATTGGTTATTTCTGCAGCAGCCATAATATGTGCAATATTCAAATAAGAATCTGCACTCTGCGGTTTGCCAATACAAACCGCTTCATCTGCAAATTTTACATGTAAGCTTTCTCTATCAGCGGTAGAATAAACCGCAACGGTTTTTATTCCCATTTCTCTACAAGTTCTAATAACTCGCAAAGCAATTTCGCCACGATTGGCAATTAATATTTTTTTAAACATTGATTTAGTTTAAGATTAGTGAAATACAGATGTACGATTTAAGCTGGTTCTACCAAGAATAAAGGCTGATCGTATTCAACTGGACTAGCATCTTCTACTAATACTTTTACAATAGTTCCTTTTATTTCACTTTCAATTTCATTGAAGAGTTTCATAGCTTCGATAATACAAACTACTTTCCCAGGAGCAATTACTGTTCCTATTTCTGCCATTAGAGGCTTATCGGGAGATGATCTTCGATAAAAAGTTCCAATCATAGGACTTTTAATAGTGACTAAATTATCGCTTTTAGCAGGAGCTGGCGCTTGAGATGGAACTTGCATTGCAGGTGTGGAAATATTTTGAGGAGTAGCTTGAGTAGAATAAACCTGTTGAACAGGAGCTGCAACTGTAACTGGGGTATCTTCTTTTTGCTTGATGGTAACTTTGCCATCCTTGTCTTCTATACTTATTTCTCCAATATTACTTTTGTTCACAATTTTAATCAATTCGTGTATTTGCTTTAGGTCCATAATTGGCAATTTTAGGGGTAAAATCAGTATTTTTTAGTCAAATGCAAGGGCAAAATAGCTTTTTTTTGCCAAAAATGACCAATTTTCAAATTTTAATAAAAATGACCTGAAGTTATTCACAACAGGCCATAAAATATATAAAGAAGATTATATTAATCTTTTACTCTTTCAACATAGTCACCAGACTTGGTATTAATTCGAATCTTTTCGCCTTGGTCTACAAATAAAGGTACCATAACAATTGCTCCTGTTTCTACAGTAGCTGCTTTAAGCGCTCTTGTTGCGGTATCACCTCTTAATCCAGGTTCGCAGTAAGTTATGGTTACCACAATTTTTTCAGGTAGCTCTGCTCCTATTGGAAGCTCAGTTTCTGTATTAATAAATACGAAAACTTCTGATCCATCCATTAAGAATTGTGGTGCATCAATCATTTCTTCTCCTAAAACAATTTGTTCAAAAGTTTCATTATTCATTAGGTTGTAACCACTCTCATCTTTATATAAGTATTGAAATGCTTTCTTTTCTACACGGATAGGGTAGATATTTTCCCCGCTATTCCATGTTTTTTCAATTGATCTTTTATTATCTACTCCCTTTAGTTTAGCCCAAACCTTTGCAGCTGCTCTTGCAGTTTTGTTTTCTCCAAACTCAACAATAGAGTAAAGGTTATTGTCTAACTTAATAATCATTCCACGGCTGATGTCGGATGTTGTTGCCATATATACGTTTTAATTAATGCCTCATTTGAAGGATTGGGCAAAAGTAGGGATTGAAGCTCAAATAAAAAACCCTTTACTCATCCATTCAACAAAACAACATACCAAGTTTTAAAAATGCTGTTACATTTGCGTGGATTATGAGAAAAAACAACATTTTTATCTGTGCAATAGGAATTTTATTGAGTGTAAACGCCTCAAGCCAATTAGCAAACGATAGCCAATTTACAATAGACATTAAAAAATCAATCGACAAGATAAAGATCGATGGAAAACTTGATGAAATAACTTGGCAAAAAGCTTCAGTTGCAAAAAATTTTCAACAAAATTTCCCTTACGACTCTTCATCAGCACAAATGCAAAGTGAAATAAAAGTTTCCTATGATAAGAACAATTTATACATTGGTGCAGTATGTTTTCAACCAAAAAAATATGTAGTTCAAAGTTTACGAAGAGATTATCCAAATGGAAGTTCAGATATTTTTTTTATGATGATTGATCCATTTAGAGATAAATTAAATGGTTTCTATTTTGCTGTAAGTCCATATGGTGTTCAAAAAGAAGGACTAATATCCAATGGTACTGATTTAAATATTGATTGGGATAATAAATGGTACTGTGAAGCTACCCAATTAGAAGATCGCTATATAGTTGAGATAGCCATTCCATTTAAAACATTAAGGTACAAAGCCAATATGAAAGAATGGAATATCAATTTTGCCAGAAACAATTTATTAGTTAATGAAAGAAGTACTTGGGCTCCTATAGGGAGAAATTTCAGACCGTTGGATCTGAATTTTTGCGGAAAACTAGTATGGGATGAAGCCCCGCCTGTTCCAACTGCAAATATTTCTATTATTCCATATACTACAGCTAATAGTAGTAAAGATTTTATTGCCAATACCTCAACTGTAAGTGGCTTAGACGCTGGTATGGATGCAAAAATTGCCATTACCCCATCTTTGAATTTAGACCTAACTGTTAATCCAGATTTTGCGCAAGTTGAAGTTGATAAACAGGTAACAAACCTAAGTAGATTTGAATTATTTTTTCAGGAAAGACGACAATTTTTTTTAGAAAACAGCGACTTATTTAACAATTTTGGAAGTAGCAATATTAACCCGTTTTTTTCGCGTAGAATAGGTTTGGGCAGGAATACAAATAATGGACAAAATGTACGTGTTCCTATAATAGCAGGAGCAAGAATTAGTGGAAGAATTAATAAAGATTGGCGTGTTGGATTTTTGAATATGCAAACTGCAAAAAGCGATGAATTTGGTTTACCAGCTACTAATTTTTTGGTTGCAGCAGTTCAAAGACGAATTGGCAAAAGAAATAATTTAGGATTTATTTTTGTAGATAAAGATGAACTAAACAATAAGCAATCAGATTATAGATATAATAGAATTATAGGTTTGGATTACAACATTGCAAGCCCTACTAGTAAGTACCAAGGAAAAGTCTTTTATCATCAAATGTTTCAACCAATTAATAATATTGATCAGTATGCAATGGGAGCCTCGGTTTTTATTACCAATCCACTTTATTCAGTTGTTGAAGGTTTTGAGAATGTTGGCATAAACTATAGAACGGAAGCTGGTTTTACACCTAGAAATGGCTACATCAGAAACAATGGGACATTTAATAAAATATTCTATCCAAAAGGAAGTGCTAGTAAAAAAATTAATAACTGGCGAATTGGTCCAGATTACGATATGGTTTATGGAAAAACAAATAGTTTAATAACCGATTTTGATGCTGGGATGTTTTTTAAAGTAGCATTCCAAAATAGTGCTGAATTGTCGGGTGCATTAATTAGAATGGATTACACTTATTTATTCAATGATTTTGATCCAACCAATACAGGCGGGCAAAAATTACCAGCTGGTAGTTCATTCAGATACTTTAGTAATAGAATTGGATTTAAAAGCAATCAGCGAAATAATTTTTATTTTACAATTGATTCAAGATTTGGAAATTATTTTAATGGAAAAATTACACAACTACAAACATCATGGAGCTATAGATGGCAGCCATGGGGAATTTTTAGTATTGATGCCAATTATACTAGTATTCGTTTGCCAAAACCATATAACACTGCAGATCTTTGGTTGATCGGACCAAAAGCAGAATTATCATTTAGCAAAAGTGTTTTCTTCAACCTCTTTTTACAATACAATAATCAGGTAAATAATATCAATATTAATGGAAGGTTTCAATGGAGGTTTAAACCAGCAAGCGACTTCTTTATAGTTTATACAGACAACTACTTTGCAACCGACGATATGAATGTTTTAGTAAATAATAGAGGAGTAAATGCATTCCAAGTAAAAAACAGGGCCATAGTAGCAAAGCTAACTTATTGGCTTAATCTGTAACTAGTTTAAACCTTTGTGCATAGTTAAGGTCCATTAATTAAACAAATAATCGTATCGTTTTAATAATTTGAATTGAATGAGTATATGTGCAATTGTAATTGTACTTATACAAAACATGATACTCGACACTACACGAAACATTTTTATAAAAACATCTAAGGAAATTTTTCCTGATATTTCAGGTTGTTGTTCCATCATTTCACTAATAATCTGGCGAAGATTGATATCATTGATAAAGAATGCTGCTGTAGAATTCATTAAAAACAGCACCGAAATAAATAATGATGCATATGCATTTACTTTGATCCAATCTTTTAATGAAGAACTACTCGTTTTTTGTTGATCAATATTACCCATTAAAAACTTTAAAGAGGCAAATACATAAATTACAAAACAGGCCATTACAAATGCAAATAATAGTAATGCGGGGTTAGCAGAAATTGCCATTATAAAAAGAAAAATATCCATTATTGCAAACAAAATTGCCACTGGGACTAATAAAAAACTAAGGATTCTAAAGATGGTGAGTTGTTTCATAATAAGAATGCAGTTTATTGTTGTTGTGCATCAAAGTTATCAATTAAAAGCTCGTCTTTACTAAATGAACTCTTTTCTAGTTGTACATTATTCACTTCTTCAAATACTATTCCATCTTCATATCCCACCGAAACATATACAGAAAGGGATTGCTGAGCCGGCCCTTTAAAAGTTCCTTTTAC
>JAYVRC010000374.1:0-5005 GCA_043776615.1 Sphingobacteriia bacterium | reverse complement strand
GGTTTCTAAAAAATCCATTTAATAAAATATTCCTCCCCTTCTCTAAATAGTTTTGAAACTTTACATAATCCTCACTCCATAAAATATATTCTGTTTTACCACTAAAATCTTCAATGGTAAATGAACCAAAGTTTTTACCCGTTTTGGTAACCCTATGTTGTACATCAGTTACCAAACCCGCTACACGTATCATTTTACCGGGGTTAGGTTGTAATGCAATAGCATCCCTCACTTCATTAAAGTCGGCAATATTGGTAATTTCATAATGCATTAACTCAAACTTAAAATGATCTAAAGGATGACCGCTCATAAACATACCTGTAACCTCTTTTTCGTAATTCAACAATTCAGTCAAAGTCCATGGTTCGCAATTAGGAATCTTTGGAGTAGCAACCGTCATTGCACTTGGCAAATCGCCAAATAAAGTATTGGAAGTATTGGTATTGGAGCTTTGTTGTTGTTGACCATAGGCGATAATTTTTTCTAATCCATTTACTCTATCTCCATCTGCAATTTTAAAATACTGGGCCCGATGAAATGTAGTAAAACAATCGAATGCACCAGAATATGCTAAGCTCTCGATCGATTTTTTATTCAAACTTTTTTGAGATACTCTTTTCACAAAATCAAATATATCTGTGTAAGCACCATTTTTTTGGCGCTCAGTTATTAAATTTTCAATAGCCATTTCTCCTACACCTTTTAATCCACCTAAACCAAAACGTATTTCTCCTTTTTTATTTACAGCAAAGCCTTTCAATGATTCATTGATATCTGGTCCGAGTACTTTAATTCCCATTCTTTTACACTCTTCCATAAAGAAAGTAATCTTCTCAATATTTCCCTGATGATTCAACACTGCACTCATATACTCTCCTGGATAATGAGCTTTTAAATAGGCAGTTTGATATGCTACCATTGCATAGCAGGTAGAGTGCGATTTGTTGAATGCATATTGAGCAAAAGCCTCCCAGTCGGTCCAAATTTTTTCGAGTTTATCAGCAGCATATCCTTTTTCGGTTGCACCTTTAACAAACTGGGCTTTCATTTTATCGAGTACCGATTTTTGTTTTTTACCCATTGCTTTTCTCAATACATCTGCATCGCCTTTTGTAAAACCAGCTAAGCTCTGACTAAGCAACATTACTTGCTCTTGATAAACCGTAATGCCATACGTTTCTGCCAAATATTCTTTGGTATCTTCTATATCATATGTAATTGCTTCTTTACCATGCTTACGATCTATGTATTTAGGAATATATGCAATAGGGCCTGGGCGATACAAAGCGTTCATCGCAATTAGGTCTTCAAATTTATCTGGCTTTAATTCACGTAAATATTTTTGCAGACCAACACTCTCAAACTGAAATGTAGCGTTTGTTTCGCCGCGTTGGTATAGATGAAAAGTTTTTTCATCGTCTAATGGTAAAGTATCTAAATCAATAATTACACCATGGTTTTGTTTTATTAATTCTAATGCAGTTTTTAAAATAGACAAGGTTTTAAGTCCGAGAAAGTCCATCTTCAAAACACCAGCATCTTCAATTATATTTCCTTCTATTTGAGTTACCCATAATGGAGAATCTTTAGCAGTTGCAACTGGTAATAAATCAGTGAGATCAGTTGGTGCGATTATAATTCCAGCAGCATGAATTCCTGTATTACGAACTGAGCCTTCTAATCGCTCAGCTTCCTTTAATACCTGAGAACGAATATCACTGCCTCTATATATTTCTCTTAGCTTTTTTACATTCTCAATATCTTCTGGTTGATAGCCTTCCTTTTCTTCCAAAGAATTTGCACCTTCTTTAATAGTGATTGGTGCTTTTAAAACCCTGCCTAATTCAGTGCCTGGTTTATCTGGAACCAGCTTTGCCAACATATTGCTTTCTGCTAATGGAAGATCTAATACACGAGCTACATCTTTAATGCTCATTTTAGCAGCCATGGTGCCATAAGTTACAATTTGAGCAACCTGACTCTTACCATATTTATCAACAACATAATCAATTACTTTTTGCCTTCCTTCGTCATCAAAATCGGTATCTATATCCGGCATGCTCTTACGATCGGGGTTTAAAAAACGCTCGAACAATAAGTTGTATTTCATTGGATCAATATTGGTAATGCCAATGCAAAATGCCACAACACTACCTGCAGCCGAACCCCTGCCTGGTCCAACAAAAACACCCATTTCTCTCCCTGCCTTAATAAAATCGCTCACTATTAAAAAGTACCCAGCGAAACCCATGGTGCGAATTGTGAAAAGCTCAGAATCAATACGTTCTTGAATTGCAGTAGTTAAATCTGCATATCTTTTTTTTGCTCCTTCTTCTGTTAGGTGTTTTAAAAATTCCCACTGATTCATATTCGCATCTTTATGAATCTGAAATGATGTAGGTATAGGGAAAGCAGGGAGAAGGATATCTTTTTTTAAATTGAGAACTTCAATTTTATCTACAACCTGATTGGTGTTATCGATTGATTCAGGTAGATCATGAAAGAGCTGTTGCATCTCTTCCTGTGTTTTAAAATAAAACTGATCGTTTGGAAATTTAAATCGCCTGTTTTTTACTTGTACTTCATCATTTACAAAATCATCAAATCCAGGAGTACTTTGTTTTTCACCCGTATTAATACACAGCAAAATATCATGTGCATTTGAATCTGACTGATCAACATAGTGACTATCATTGGTAGCAATTACAGGTACATTGTATTTTTTGGCATATAGAAGTAGGGTATTATTAATGGTTTCCTGCTCTTTAATATTATGTCTTTGAATTTCAATGTAATAATCTTCTCCAAACAAATCGAGCCACCATTTAAATTCTTTTTCTGCAGCTTCTTCCGATTGATGTAAAATCTTTTGAGGTACATAAGCACCAATACAACAAGTGGTTGCAATTAATCCTTCATGGTATTTTTCAATTAATTCTTTATCTATTCTCGGATACTTGCTGTACATTCCTTCTATATATCCCAAAGAAGAAAGTTTAACTAAGTTTTGGTACCCAATTTTGTTTTTTGCCAATAACACTTGGTGGTATCGATCGTCTTTTACCTCTTTTGTAAATGATTTAATGTGTCGGTCTTTTACTACATAAAACTCGCAACCTACAATGGGTTTAACAGTTGGTTCAAGTATATCTTTCCCATTGGCATCTTTTCCTACAACTTTTGTATTTTTCCAAGCTTGATTTACAAAATCAAATGCACCAAACATATTACCATGGTCGGTAATTGCTAATGCAGGCATATTATTCGTAGCCGCTTTTTTATATAAATCTGCAATGCTAGCTGCACCATCAAGTAAAGAATATTGTGTATGAACGTGTAAATGTGAAAACTTAGGCATGATGCCAAATATCGCATAATTCAATAGGCTAACAAGTTGCAGTTTTCCACAAAACTGTTGCAAAACCTATTAGTAATCACGATCTATTAACAATTAATGAGTAGGCATCCCTTTTTCCTTAAATTGCAGATCGTATGAGATTGAATTCATATATAATATCATTAACTTGTTTGCTTTTTTTTGCCAGTTGTAAATCTGTTAGGAAAGTAACTAGCACCGATAGATCCGGATCAACAAGAATTAACAAAAAATACGGCGGCGAGCAAAGAGAATTCATTAATGGTATAGAAGTAACGCTTGGTAATAAAACCACCACAAATCATAAAACTACAAGTGTAGCCAGCAATTCTAACAAAAAAGGCGATAACACAAAGAATACTAGTAAAGCAGCGACAGAAAAAGCCAATTATCTACAAATTAAATATGCTCCAATAGTGGAAGTCCCTGTAAATAGACTAGAAAATATTCCTTTATTGGAGCTAATGGACAAATGGTGGGGAACCAAGTATTGTATTGGTGGAAATTCCGAAAAATGCATCGATTGCTCAGGTTTCACCACTTTGGTAATGGGTAATATTTATAATATAAAATTACCAAGAACTGCACAAGATCAATATAACTTTAGTAGTAGAGTTGAATTGGAAGATTTACAAGAAGGAGATCTTGTGTTTTTTGGGTCGGGGAAAAATTCGATATCGCATGTTGGGATTTATATACAAAACAATAAATTTTTTCATGCTTCAACTTCAGTCGGTGTAACAATTACAAGTTTGAACGACAAATACTGGAAACCAAAGTTTAGAGGTGCCGGAAGATATCAACCTAAATGATTATTTAAAAATTCATTCTTTTCTTAAAATTATCGAAAAGCTGTGTAGCATCAGGGGTTAGATTAAATTTAAATATGGCGCTAATCATTATTCCAGAGAATACAATTGATCTAGTAAAAATTCCCAACCAACCACTTACCCCATCCAACAATAAATAACAAACAAAATACGCTGCTGCAGCTATTAATATAGCATACACTGTTTTACGATCAAATGGTTGCATATTAAACTTACGACGCAAAAATTCGAAACGAATAAAATTGTATACCGAGTAAGCTGCTAGTTCTGCAAATGCGGAGCCGATAATACCATAATTTTTAATTAAAAAATAGGTGAGGGGCAATCGAAATGCCAACAATACCACCCCACTATAAAAATCAAATCGCCAAAAAGTAGAAGTATTAATTACCATTCCATTTAAACCAGTGCCTGCATCAATTATTCTTACCAAGCCTAAAATAAAAATGGCACCAATACCTGCTTCATAGTCTTTCTGAATATCCAACACTTGTAAGCCTTGTTGAACATTTAACCATAAATTTCCAAAAATAAATAATGCCAATAGCAATAAGTTGATGCAGGATCTTTGATAGATTCTATGAATTTCAGTAAAATTTTTATCTTTCCAAGCCCTCGATAGAACTCCCGCAGAAACCGCTTGAATACTGCGTTGTGGCACTTGTACCAAATTGGCAGCATATTGAGCCAATCCAAAAACTCCTACTACAGCGAGCCCTTGAAATTTAGCTATAATAAAGCTATCAATAGTTGCTGCTACCGAAGCAATAATGGTACCACTGTAAATTAATACTTGCAT
>JAYVRC010000373.1:0-5012 GCA_043776615.1 Sphingobacteriia bacterium | reverse complement strand
TTGCATTTTTTACCAATTTCCCCGACGATATCAAAATGCCCTATAGAAATTACTTGGAGAACCAGTTAAGGGCCAATTTCGACTTTGAAGGTGTACCTATTCGGATTTTCTTTAGAAAAAAGTAAAAAAAAGTTAAAATATTTTGAATATTTAACATTTTCAATTAGTTTTGCGCACAATAAAAAACAAAAAAACAAGTACAAATGAAAAAAGTATTCGCAATTCTAGCTGTAGCAGGTCTTATGACCGCTTGTAACAATGCTGAAAAAACTGAAGCTGCTGTTGATAGCTCAAAAACTGCTATGGACACTGCAAGAGCCGCTATGGACACTGCAAAAGCTGCAATGGACACAGCAAAAGCTAAAATGGACACTACAAAAGCTAAAATGTAATTCTAAGTACTCGTTACTTTATATTACTTCTTACAAGAAGGTCCTCCCGATAAATCGGGAGGATTTTTTTTTGTGTCAGTTTGTACTTGTTTAGCCATTTTACCGTAATGGCATTAATATTGTTCCTTTTACTTAAATTAGCCCAATAAGTATAAAATCTGGGCTTGGTGACAATTTGACCAAATATATAAGCATGATTAAAGATAATTTTAGTTTTAGGGCGGATGACGATTCAGATTTTATGCCGATTATTCCGATTACTGAAAATGAGAGCGATCAAGATAAAGCAATGGTTATTCCCGATGAATTACCAATTCTTCCATTAAGAAACACAGTTTTGTTCCCAGGTGTAGTACTACCAATTACAGTTGGAAGAGATAAAAGTATAAAAGCTGTTAGTGATGTATATAAAGCCGACAAGCTAATTGGAGTTATTGCTCAAAAAGATAGCAATATAGAAGAACCAGAGCCCAAAGATCTTTGCAAAATTGGTACAGTAGCTAAAATTGTAAAGCTTATAAAAATGCCTGATGGAGGAACAACTATTATAATTCAAGGGAAAAAACGATTCGAATGGATTGATATGATTAGTGATGATCCTTATTTTAAAGCTTCCATTAAATTATTAACAGAAGAAGACGCCCCAGAAACTGAAGATTTCAAGGCTTATGTAAGTACCATCAAGGACCTGGCAGCACAAATTATTCAGCTGTCGCCTAATCTTCCAACTGAAGCCTCCATCATCTTAAAAAACATAGAGAACCCAGCTTTCTTAATCAATTTTGTTAGTAGCAATTTAAATAGCGATTTAGAGGAAAAACAATCGCTTCTGGAAATAAATGATATAAATGATCGAGCTATTCGCTTGGTTCATATTTTACAACGTGAATTACAATTTGCTGAGCTTAAAGATAAAGTAACCAATAAAACAAGAACAGAATTAGATAAACAACAGCGTGATTATTTTTTGCAACAACAATTAAAAAGCATTAAAGATGAACTAGGTGGTGATACCAATGAGCGCGAAATTGCTGAAATGAAAAAGAAGGCCGAATCAAAACTTTGGCCTGAAGCTGCAAAAGCTGCATTCAAAACGGGTATTCAAAAACTAGAAAGAATGCATGCATCTACACCTGACTATTCTATTGTTTATAATCACCTCGATTTAATGCTAGATCTTCCATGGGATGAACTTACTTCAGATAACTATGATCTTAAGAACGCTAAAAAAATATTAGACATTGATCATTATGGGATGACCAAAATTAAAAGTAGAATCCTAGAATACTTAGCAGTATTGAAGTTGAAGGGAGATATGAAAAGTCCGATTCTTTGTTTTCTCGGACCTCCAGGAATTGGTAAAACATCATTGGGTAGATCGATTGCTCATGCTGTAGGAAGAAAATATGTTCGACTAAGTTTAGGTGGTCTACATGATGAAAGCGAAATTCGCGGGCATAGAAAAACATATATTGGAGCAATGCCCGGCCGAATTATTCAGAATATTCGAAAATGTAAGTCTTCAAATCCTGTAATGATCTTGGATGAAATTGATAAAATAGGAAGCGATTTGAGAGGTGACCCTTCCTCTTCTTTATTAGAAGTGCTTGATCCTGAACAAAATCATACTTTCTACGATAATTACCTCGAACTTGAATATGATTTAAGCAAAGTATTATTTATAGCTACTGCTAATAATTTACAAAATATTCAACCTGCTTTAAGAGATCGATTAGAAATAATTGATTTAAGTGGTTATGCAATTGAAGAGAAAGTTGAAATTGCAAAACGCCATTTAGTACCAAAACAGAAAGAAGCACATGGCTTGGGAAAAGTAAATTTTAAAATCAATGATAAAGTACTCGAAAAATTAATTGAAAATTATACAAGAGAAAGTGGGGTAAGAGAATTAGACCGTCAACTTGCTTCTATTATGCGATATCAGGCCAAAGAAATGGCAGTTAAGAATAAGGTTAAATTAAATGTAAGCACTCCCGATGTAGAACGCATTCTTGGTCAGGCTCGTTATAATAATGAAATTTACAAAACGGCTAATATGCCTGGTGTAGTTGTTGGCTTAGCTTGGACTTATGTAGGCGGGGATATATTGTTTATAGAAACTATTTTGAGCGATGGGAAAGGAGAAATAAAGCTTACTGGTAATCTCGGAAATGTAATGAAGGAAAGTGCTACAACAGCGCTAAGTTATATTCAAGCTAATGCTAAAAAGCTAGGGATTGATCCCGAATTATTTAAGACTAAAAATATTCATGTTCATGTGCCAGAGGGTGCAGTTCCTAAGGATGGTCCTAGTGCTGGAATTACTATGTTAACCTCACTAACATCTGCATTTACTGGCAGAAAGGTAAAGCCATTTTTAGCTATGACAGGTGAGATTACTTTAAGAGGTCAAGTATTACCAGTTGGTGGAATAAAGGAAAAAGTTTTGGCCGCTAAACGCGCAGGACTTAAAGAAATTGTTTTGTGTTACATGAACCAAAAAGATATAGATGAAATTGATAATACCTTTATCAAAGGGGTTCACTTTCAATATGTAAAAACAATGCAACAAGTTATTGATTATGCTTTAGTATAATTCCTTTTTATAAGGTATTTGATTTAGTTTTAATAATCAATGTTAAAGCGCGTATTATTTGTTATTGTTTTGGTATATTCCAATTCTGTTTGTAACTCTCAAACACTTGGGGGTAATGCTGTTTTTAATTTCTTATCACAACCCAATACTGCCCAATTATCTGCATTAGGCGGGGTAAATATTTCATCAATTGGTACTGATGTAGGAATGGCTTTTCATAATCCTGCACTTTTGCGAAATGAAATGCATCATCAAATAAATACTTCGTTTAATGCTTTTCTTGCAGGTATCAATCAATACGGAGTTACTACAGCTTTTCATTTAACTAATAAAAATTTGAACTTAGGTATTGGGGTGCAATATTTAAATTACGGAACATTGGTTCAAACAGATGCATCAGGTAATATACTAGGTAATTTCAGGCCAAACGATTATAATGTACAAGTAATGTTATCAAAACAGTATAACGAACATTTTTGGATTGGTGCAACTGCAAAATATATACAATCTAATTATGGCATGTTTCGATCAAATGCAATTGCAATGGATATTGGATTATTGTATTTTGATAAGCAGCAAGAAATTCAGACAAGCATTGTAGTAAAAAATTTAGGAACACAATTAGCAACTTATAGTAATGCAACTAAAGAGGAACTTCCATTTGATGTGCAAGCAGGTATTAGCAAGCGGTTGAAAAATGCACCATTGCAATTTTCATTAACAGCCCATAGTTTGCAAAGGCTTAATATTTATTATAATGACACTAGTTTTAATGCTTCAGAAGGAGGCTCAAGTCCGGGAGGGCTTCAGCAATTTTTTGCGCATCTGATATTATCTACACAAGTATATGTTTCCGATCATTTAGAATTAAATTTTGGCTATAACTTTTTACGAAGACAAGATTTAAATGTTTATGGAACTACAAGCGGATTAAATGGGTTTACAATGGGTACAGGAATATTGATTAAAAAATTGCAAATTAGATATGGAACTGGATTTTACCAACGCAATATGTTTCATCAGTTTTCACTCAACTTTAATTTAGCAGGGGAAAGCTTAAATAAGTAGATAGAACTATAGTATAGCGCAATCACTACATTTTTTCAAGTATTTTCAATGCAGTTTTAGCGGATTAGAGGTATTAAATACCATAAATTGTCTTATATTTATGAAGTACCCTTTGTATTCTTTTAACATTTAAAACTATTGTATGAAAATTGATTTTTCTTCTAAAGACCTATTGGCTTCGTTAGAAAGTCAAAACAATACATTTTATGATGAACTCCCATTTGGAGTTGTAAAAATGGATGCTTCTGGAACAGTTGTTTATTACAATAAACAGGAGTCAATTATTGCTGGTGTTGATCCTGAAATTGCAAAAGGTAAAAATTTCTTTGTTCAAGTAGCTCCTTGTACAAATAATTTTATGGTTGCCGAAAAGTATAAGTTGGCAGAATTAGATGAAGAATTAGATTATTTATTTACCTATGTAATTTCACCAATTAAAGTAAGACTTCGTTTGCTTAAATCTGCAGCTCAAACACATCAATACTTGATAGCACAAAAATATTAACGCTATTAAAAATGGAGATGCAAAATACAGAGCAACAATTGCAAAAAATGATCTCTATCATCAATCAAATTCCTACCGGTTTGGTTGAATTGAATTCGGAGGGGCACATTTTACAAATGAATGCCAAAGGTGTGCAATTACTCATGCCCATGTTTATGTTGTTGCAACTTTCTGGGACCAATATTTATGAACTTTTAAATATAATTGCTCCAGAAATTATTCAAAGGATTAAAAATTTTGAACCAACATCAGGGTCAATTGTACAGCAAGAAAATCATAAAGTAGAATTGGAAATGGGCGAGCAAAAAATGATTCGCTATTTCTACTTCACCATTTACAAAGTAGATACAGATACAATTAGTTTTGTATTTGATGATATTACCTATTTACAAGAAAAGGAAAATCAAATTAGAGAAGCTGTAAAGGAAAAAGCAATCGAACAAAGTAAATT
>JAYVRC010000372.1:0-5025 GCA_043776615.1 Sphingobacteriia bacterium | reverse complement strand
TAAGTGAAGAGAAAATAAAGGGTATTCAAAATTTATCATTTGCTGAAGAAAATCGCCAACAAAAATTAGAAGAACTAAAGCAAATAGAAAGTAGTGATCGCAACCACAATATTCAACTCGCATTTATTGCCGTAGCCATCATCTCCATCATAATTATTTTCTTGTTACTGAGTAATAGCTTCATTGTAAGCCATAAAGTTGTGGGCTTTTTAAGTGTATTGGTATTGTTAGTAGTATTTGAGTTTATTAATTTACTCATTCATCCATTTCTGGAAAAAATTACGCATCATTCACCCGTATTGATGTTATTGGGTTTGGTAGCCATTGCGGCATTAATTATTCCGCTGCATCATAAGCTAGAACATTGGGCAACCAATAAATTAGTTGAAAAAAATAAAGCCATTCGCTTGGCGCAAGCAAAGAAAACGATTGAGGAATTGGAGAGATAGAAGGGAGTTTAAAAATTTATAGAGTTTATGAGGTTTAAAAAATGAAAAATTCAAAATCAATTAGTTCGTTTCATTATGTATTAGGTAATCGGATTTGGAGCCGCATTTTTATATAGATATTTTAAAAGGTAACTATTTATTTCATCTCCCAAACCAATGCAGATGCGCCTAGTATAGCAGCATCTGATTCTTTTAAATGACTCACTAATATTTTTACTTTATTTTGAAAAACTTCTACTAAATTTTCTTCCATTGCATCTCTGGTAGGCTTTAAAATAAAATCGCCCGCCTTGGTTAGTCCACCAAAAAGTACAATAGCTTCTGGGTTAGAGAACATTACAAAATTGGCCAATGCCATTCCTAATATTTTGCCCGTATAATCAAAAATTTCTTTTGCCAATTCATCGCCTTCTAATGCGGCATCATGAACATGCTTTGAATCAATTTTATTTGAAGGGATATTTCTTAAAGTACTTGGTTTAGTTGATTTTTCTAAAAATTCTACAGTCGTTAATTTTACTCCTGTTGCAGATGCATAGCTTTCTAACGATCCCTTTTTGCCAGTTCCTTCATGAAAACGTCCATCAGGTATAATGATGGTGTGACCTAATTCTCCTGCAAATCCATCATGTCCATATATTAAATGCCCATTTGCAACAATGCCACTTCCCACGCCAGTGCCCAATGTAATCATAATAAAATCTTGCATTCCTTGAGCAGCCCCATACATCATTTCGCCAATAGCAGCTGCATTGGCATCATTGGTTAAAACTACAGGTAACTTAAATTTATTTTGTACCATTTCACCCATCGGTACAATGCCTTTCCAATTGAGGTTAGCAGCATACTCAATGGTATTTTTATAAAAATTTCCATTGGGAGCCCCCATGCCTATACCCTTAATTCTACCAACACCACCTGCTTGTTCAATAAATGGGGCTATGCTAACATACAGCTCATCTATAAATGTATCTACTGTAAGATGCTTTTTAGTACTCATTTCACCTGAGAACAACAAGTTACCTACTTTATCTACTATTCCGTATTTAGTTCCTGTACCCCCAATATCTATACCAATTGCCAATGGTTCCATTGCATTATTGATCATCGCCTTATCTTTTTTCGTACTCATAACTCATATCTCTTAATTCATATCTTTTAACTCATATCTTTTAATTCATAACTCTTAACTCTTAATTCTAATGTCCTCCACTTAGTTTAACATCATAATCAATTCCTTGTGCTTTCAACAAAGATTTTGCTTTAATCGCATAAAATGCCATGTAAGCAAAACATACAACTCCTACAATATAACTATACTGAATGCCCAATATATTATCAGCTGCTACAGTTCCTTGAATATAGCTAATAATACCTCCGCCCATAATCATCATGATTAACAAACTACTACCTTGGTTGGTATTTTTGCCTAATCCAGCTACACCCAATGTAAAAATACAAGGCCATAGTGTACTACAGAATAAACCAACACTTGTAAATGCAAATACACTAACCATTCCAGATGTAAACATTCCAATAAATAAAGCAATGATTCCTAATGATGAGAAAATAAGCAACATTCTAGCAGGACTACCCTTACTCATAATATCACCAGCTATCATTACAATAATGACTAATCCATAAACATAAAACATACTAATATCATGTTGCGCAATTGCATTTACAATTAAGAAAACTGCGAATGCTAAATAAGGCATTAAAAAATTCAATATTTTTTTTGCGCCAGCACTCACATCAAATGCACCAACGGCACCAGTCCACCTACCCATCATTAAACTAGCCCAATACAATGAAACAAATGGTGCAATTTTATCGGTGCTAATGTTCATGTGTTGTTTCATGTATTCAGGTAAATTACTTGCAGTAGATACTTCTACACCTACATATACAAAAATGGCAATCATTCCTAAGATTAACTGCGGATAGCTAAACGCAGATGCTCTATGCAAAACTTTGTCTTTACTTTCTGCTTCTTCTTCTGCCACTTGCTCTAAATCAATTTTATTTGGAACAGAGGAAAATTTAAAAAATATAGCAACAATTACAAAAGCTAAACCTAAAATTAGGTAAGGTGTTTTTACACTTTCAATACTTGCTTCTGTAGAACCATTTGCAACACTTCCAAAAATGGCAAAGCTTACAATCAATGGTCCAATTGTAGTTCCAAAATTATTTATCCCTCCTCCAACATTCAATCTTTGCGAACCAGTTTTAGGATCACCCATCACAATGGCTAAAGGGTTGGCAGCAATCTGTTGTAATGAAAAACCTAATCCAACAACAAATAAACCAGTAATCATTAAAGTAAATGAAGCGTTATTGGCTGCTGGATAAAACAACAATGTTCCAATTGCAGAAATAATTAAGCCCAATGAAATTCCATTTTTGTAACCTATTTTATTTAATACATCGCTACCTATTAATTTAGATATTCCAAAATAAATTAAAGAGCCAACTGTGTATGCCACATAAAATGCCACAGAAACCAACTGACTTTGAGCTTGGGATAAATCAAAAGCTTTTTTAAATACTGGGATTAAAATATCATTGCTGGCAGCAACAAAGCCCCAGAAAAAAAACACCGTAATTAGCGTTCCAAATTGTGACCATTTTGTTTTTTGGCTCATAACAATCGTTTATTTTTTGTAAGTATTGTGAAAAATACAAAGAATTTGTAGAAGCAAAAATTTTAAATGGGAAATTTGATTGAATCAGTTAAATACCTAACTTGAAAAAGAATTAAAATTCAAGGAATGGAGATTATACATGTTAGTGCAGAGTGCTATCCGGTAGCAAAAGCTGGAGGTTTGGGTGATGTGGTAGGAGCTTTACCAAAATATCAATGCAAAGTTGGTGATATTGCCAAAGTGGTTATGCCCATGTATCGTACTAAGTTTTTGTATGAAAACGAGTGGGATGTTGATTTTAAGGGGAATGCTAATTTGGGTAATTGGTACTTTGAATTTACTGTTATAAAAGAGCGGACCAATAAATTGGGATTTGACTTATTTCTTATTGATATAAATGATTTATTAGATAGGCAAAAAATTTACGGTTATGATGATGATACAGAAAGGTTCACCGCTTTTCAAATAGCAGTGGTTAATTGGATCAGTAATTGGGAGCATCGCCCCGATATAGTTCATTGTCACGACCATCATACTGCCCTAATACCCTTCATGATGCAGCATTGCTATTCCTATCAATTTTTGGCAAATGTGCCTACTGTTTTAACTATTCATAACGGGCAGTACCAAGGTTGGATGGGTTGGAATAAAAGCACTTATATTCCAAGTTGGGATTTATGGAAAAGGGGTATGTTAGATTGGGCGGGGAATATTAATCCACTCGCAAGTGGTGTTAAATGTGCAGGAAAAGTTACAACTGTAAGTTGGAGTTATATGGAGGAGCTAAGGTTTAATGCAAATGGATTGGAGCAATTATTTGAATTTGAAAAAGGTAAATGTGTTGGTATATTAAATGGAATAGATAATGAAGTTTGGGATCCGTCTAATGACCCATATTTAGAGCATCATTTTACTGTTAAAACCGTAGTAAAAGGAAAAGCTAAGAATAAAAAAATGCTTTGCGAACAGTTTGGCCTCGGTCACCAAAAGCCTTTGTTTGTTTTTATCGGAAGGCTAGTTGGAGAAAAAGCTGCAGAAATATTACCAGATGCTATTAAAACTGCCATATATCAAACGCAGGGTAGTGCATCATTTCTTATCTTGGGCAGTGGAGATACCAGTATTGAATGGGCATTTCAGCAAATGGCATTAGAATATGAAGGTATTTTTAATGCAGTAATTGGATACAATGAAAAGTTAAGTCATGCTATGTATGCTGGAGCAGATTTTCTTTTAATGCCAAGTAGGGTAGAACCATGTGGATTAAATCAAATGTATGCAATGAGATATGGAACAGTTCCGGTTGTAAGAAGTACAGGAGGTTTAAAAGACACTGTGGTAGATATGGGCGAATATGAAGGATTTGGAATTCGTTTTGATCAAGCAACAATTGATGATATTACTTATTCAATTGGAAGAGGAGTTTCGGTTTATCAGGATAAAAAGCATATGGAATGGATGCAAAAACACATGATGCAAATAGACCATAGTTGGGAAAGTACAGTTGATCAATACAAACAAGTTTATTTAAGTTTACAATAAGTTCAAACGATTCATTAATTTACACAATTGTAATTAAGCTATATGAAAACATTAATTTCTAATTCGGTACTGGCAGTAATTTTAGGAGGCGGTGCTGGTTCAAGGTTATTTCCTTTAACATTAAGTAGATCAAAACCTGCGGTACCAATTGCGGGCAAATATCGGTTGGTAGATATTCCAATTAGTAATTGTATTAATTCTAATATCAATCGGATGTTTGTGTTAACTCAATTTAACTCTGCCTCATTAAATAAGCATATTAAAAATACCTATCATTTCAGCGCATTTAGTTCTGGTTTTGTAGATATTTTGGCAGCAGAGCAAACGCCTGATAATGCAGGTTGGTTTCAGGGTACTGCTGATGCTGTTAGGCAATCGCTTAGGCA
>JAYVRC010000371.1:0-5030 GCA_043776615.1 Sphingobacteriia bacterium | reverse complement strand
CTAGCAAAAGCATCATTTGTTGGTGCAAAAACTGTGTAGTTGCCAGATGGATGGTTGGGATTTTTATTAGATAAAACCACCGCTACACCACCTGCAATAGCAGCTCCTTCTAATGTGCTAAAGTTTGCATTTGCAACTGCAATACCTGCAATTGTAGGTAATTCATTGCTTGTTTTTGTGCAACTTGTAAATAGTGTTGCCGACATAGCTAACACAGAGAAAAACTTTGATATATTGTTCATAATATTTAAATTTTATTTATTTGTAAATTAATTTTTAGAAAGAATAAATTACCGCTCCATAGCCACCAGTAGATTCACCCAAATTACGCCCGCCTACATAGGCTGCAGCACCTCCAGCTATTCCAAAACCTTTGTAAATAGGTACAAAAATATTGGCACCAATTCTATCATAGTTTACTTGTGTGGCTGGAAAAAATCCAGTAAATCCCTCTTTTAAAATATCTACCCCTTTTGAAGAAATTTGCGAAGCTCCATAAAAATCTATATATACATTTTTACCTGCATAACCAGCTTTTAATTCACTGATGAATGCATTGGGTACTTGGTTGTTTCTAAGACTATATCCTAGACTTCCAGTAACGAATATTCCATTAGCTGCTTTAAATTGCGATACTATAAATGCATTTAATTGTGTAGCTCTATTACCGATGGCTATAATAGATTGTAAGCCTTCATTTACATTGTAATTACTTAATGGTGTGTGAAAACCTATGGATCCAATAAATGCAATATTGCCTTTGCCGGCTTTAATGTTGTATGGATTGTACTTAATATAAGCAGAAATATCTTGTAATCCGCTTCTTTCGTTTTGATAGTTTAAGTTATTCAATACATCATCGCTGGCGTTGCCTTTTGTTTTAATATAAGGCACGTTAAGTTGAATGTCTACTTTTTTACTTAAGCCCAATGTTACAAAAAGACTGGTACTGGCTATATCTACTTTGTTAAATACAGGCACACCATCTACCTTTTCTGGCACTAAAAACACTTTGGAATAGCTTTCTACATTGTAGGATGCTACCAAACTACCTTTGTTTTTTCCATTCATAAAGCCACTTATTGGCGATTGTGCTATTGATGTAAGATAGCAGGATGTTGCAGCTACTAAAAGTGCAATCTTCATTTTTTTCATTTTGAGAGTTTTAATTTTAAAAATGTTGTATAAGTAATTACCGATTCACTTACGATAGATTAATAAATATGGATTTAACAATTCATTATTTTTTTTTGCTAAATTTATTAGTTTCGACCTAAATGAAGATGCATATAAACAAAAACCATATTAATTTGTTCAACAAAAGTGTTTTTAAACGTTTTATTGGTATGAAATTTTTTTTAAGAATAAGTTTTATAGTGATTGTAATGTTCAATAGCTTCAAATCTTTAGCTCAGGTTAATGGTGTACTATCGGGCCTAATACTCGATAAATCGCTTCAAAAGCCAATTGAAGGTGTAAGCATTCTGATCATTCCAGGAAAATTAGAGTCAATAGCTGATAGTAATGGTAAATTCCGTATTACAAGAATAAAACCTGGGGCTTACTCTGTGGTTTTTTCGGCTTTAGGTTACAATAGTTTAAATAAATACAACGTAGCTATCAATTCTGGCAATGAAATTAACTTGGCAATTGAAATGGAACCTTCAATCAACAAGTTGAGTGATGTAACAGTATCTAGTACCAATAGAAATAAGTCGGCCAAAGCAGCCACTTTAGAAACTCCTTTAAGTGTTCAACGTTTAACTATTGAAGAAATTAAATCGAACCCTGGTGGAAACTTTGATATTTCTAAAGTGGTAGAAGCTTTACCAGGAGTTGGAGGAACCGCTGCAACAGCAGGTTTTAGAAACGATATCATTGTTAGAGGTGGCGCACCTAATGAGAATGTATTTTATTTGGATGGAATTGAAATCCCTATAATCAATCACTTTGCCACACAAGGAAGTGCTGGTGGACCAGCAGGTATGCTTAATATTAGTTTTATTGAAGAAGTTAAACTAAGTTCTTCAGCATTTGATGCAAGATTTGATAACGCACTTTCTTCAGTATTTGAATTTAAACAAAAGAGAGGGAATACCAATCGATTACAAGGAAATATCCGGTTAAGTGCTACAGAACTTGCAACAACTTTAGATGGACCATTATCGAAGGACAAAAGAACTGCTTTTTTAGCATCAGCTAGAAGAAGTTATTTACAGCTTTTGTTCAGCGCGCTTGATTTTCCTATAAGACCAAATTTTTGGGATTTTCAATATAAAATAACACATCAATTCAATAAAAAAACTTCACTTACCTTCTTAGGAGTTGGTGCGATAGATGAATTTAGTTTTGCCGCTCCCAAAAAAGCAACTCCAGAAAAATTATATACACTCAATAGCAATCCAAGTATTAATCAATGGAATTATACAATGGGCTTAAGCATTAAACATTTAATAAATAATGGGTTTTGGAATTTGGCCATAAGTAGAAATGAATTTGATAATCAAATAGAAAAATATGAAAACAATTTAGGTCCAAATAAAGGTTTACGCACTCTTTATTATCAATCGAGAGAATCAGAAAACAAAATACGCTTTGATGTTAATAAAACATACAATGGTTGGAAAATAAGCTATGGCGCTGTTGCTCAGCTTGTATCTCAAACAAATACTACACAACAACTTATAAAAGCAGCTGTTACAGATAATAGCGGTATTATTATTACCCCAGCAGTAACCAATAATTTTTCAGGAAAAATAAGCATTGGCAAATTTGGTGGTTTTACTCAGGTTGGAAAGCGATTCATGAATAATCACTTAGGAGTAAGTGCTGGCTTGCGTTTTGATCAGAATACTTTTACTACTACTGGTACGAATCCACTAAAAACTTTATCACCACGTATTGCGTTGAGCTATGTTTTATCTGATAAATTTACCATCAATGCATCTGTTGGATTATACACTAAAATTCTTCCATATACCGCTCTAGGATTTAAAGACAATTCAGGTAATTATGTGAATAAAGATGCAGATTATACCATTAGCACTCACTATGTAGCTGGAGTAGAATATCTCCCATCAAGCACAACACGTTTTACTTTTGAAACATTTTATAAACAATATAAAAACGTTGCTATATCTGTAAGAAATGGAATTAGTTTATCCAATCAAGGAACTGATTTTTCAGCATTAGGCAATGAAGATGTTACCACCAATGGAAAAGGAAGGTCTTATGGATTTGAATTTTTTGGGCAACAAAAACTCACCAAAAGAATTTTTGGTGTATTGAGTTATACCTTTTTCATTAGTCAGTATATCAATAGAGGTACCGATTATGTTGCAAGTTCATGGGATAATCGTCATTTATTGTCGATTATTGGGGGGTATAAATTTAATCGTAACTGGGAACTTGGTTTAAAGTTTCGTTTTCAAGGAGGTGTTCCCTACACACCGTTCGACTTATTAGCAAGCAGAACCAACTATTTAACGTTAGGAACTGGTGTATTAGACTATTCACAAGTAAACAACCAGCGATTAAGTAATTTTAATTCAGGAGATATAAGAATTGATAAAAAATGGTATTTCAAAAAAACCACACTCGATTTATTTTTGGATATAACCAATTTCTATTCTGCAAATAATACAGGACCAGACGACTATACATTCAAACGAAATGATGATAATACTGCATTTGTAACAACTAATGGCGCTGCTATTCAACAAAATGGTAGTAACGCAATTCCATTATTATTAAAAAATGATAATTCAAACTTCAGACCAACTTTTGGATTTATTGTAGAATTTTAAGCCGCCTATATATAACCAATTTCCATAGCAAACTTCATAATGTCTATCTGAGAATTTACACCAAGTTTTAAATAAATAGCGTCTCTATAATTCTCAATTGTTCTTGGCGAATAATTTAATTGCTGTGCAATTTCCTTAATAGAAAAATTTTGTATTATTAGCTTTACAAATTCAAGCTCATTGTGCGTTAATTTTATTTTTCCAATAAAAGCATATTTATCCCAATTCAACTTGGTTTCAGTAGGTTTTCTGAAATACTTATTAGATAGATAGCCATTTTCAACAATTTCAATCAATGAAGCCATGTAATTAAAATTCGGTTCTGTTTTAGAAGCAAATCCGTTGATGCCAATATTAAATAAGTTGATAATTGTATTTTCGTTAGATAATGCTGATATAACCAATATTTTGGTGTTGGGATACAATTTTTTAATGGCTCTTGCTGTTTCCGTTCCATTCATTACAGGCATACATAAATCCAAAGCAACAATTTCTGGAACTATATTTGAACGCTCTAATTCAGCCAAAAGTAGTTTGCCATTGCTACTTAATGCAATGAGATTAAAGTTATCATCGGCTTTAATTTCTTGAATAAAATAATCTCTTAAAAGAGTATGATCTTCCGCTATACCAATTGTTATTTTAGACATTGATGGTATTGAATTTAGTACAAAACTAAGCTAATTTAAAATATAGGCATTACAAACATATTATATATTTATTGAATGTCAACAAAATAGGGTTGTTTAACCCTATTTTTTATACAGCGATTTTATGAAAATTGAATTTGATAAAAAAGAACTGGATAAACAATACAATTAGTAGCCATATTAAATTGATTTAGATACAAATAAAGTACAAACCATGAATTACCAGCCTTCAAAAATAAACCCATTCGAATTGAATAAATACCCTACACCGGTGAATGAAAGTAGACGTCTGGATAAATTGCATTCGTACAATATTTTAGATACTTATGCTGAAGATATTTTTGATGATTTAACAAAAATGGTTGCAAAATTATTGAATGTACCCATCGTTTTAGTGAGTCTTGTAGATAAAGACAGACAGTGGTTTAAATCAAAAGTTGGACTTGAAGCTGATGAAACCCCACGAGAAATTTCTTTTTGTAGATATACAATTATGCATGATGAGATTTTCGAAGTTGAAAACACACATCGTGATGTTCGTTTCAATAAAAATCCACTGGTAACCGGCAATCCT
>JAYVRC010000370.1:0-5040 GCA_043776615.1 Sphingobacteriia bacterium | reverse complement strand
ATGTACACACCAACTTCACCCTTGAATCCTTGTAAGAGTTCTGTAACTTTTTGAGTAAGTTTTTTATCGGTTTTTTGAGAGAATGTAGTTGTACTTATTAAGAGTGCAACCAAAAAAATAAGGCATCGTTTCATAATAGAAATTGATGCCTCAAGATAATTATTTTTTACAACTGTTAATCTATAAAATGCATAATAACAGAAGTGCCTTTGTCTTGCTGACTTTCTACTTTTATTGATCCACCCAACATCTCTATAAAATCTTTGGTTAAAATTAAACCCAGTCCACTTCCTTTTTCATTGCTAGTGCCAGAAGTACTTTGATAATGTTCTCCATCAAATAATTTTTCTTGCATTTCAGTTGTCATACCCACACCTGTATCACTTACCGATACCATTACCTTTTTATCTTCTTTATGTGCATACACTGTTATTACTCCTTCCATAGTAAACTTATTAGCGTTGCTGATTAAGTTGCGCAAAATAAATCGAATGGCGTTGATATCAGATCGGATAAATAAATCTTCATCTACTAAATTCACCATGATGTTCGACTTTAAAGAACTCATTACTTCAAAGCTCTTGAACATATTGCTTACCAAAGTTCTTACGTGTACTTTTTCAGTTTCAACACCCTTGCCCTTCATTTGCATGGAACCCCAATCTACCAAGTTGTTCAACAACTCAACAGTTCCATCAATTTGTTTGCCCGCCATATTCATTAGTTCAGAAGAATCTTGCTGACTTAATATTTTTCGTGCATTTAGTTCTATGATTGATTTTACAGCGCCAATAGGATTGCGAACGTCGTGGGCAATAATGGAAAGAATTCTGTTCTGCAATTCCATTTGTTGTTGCAACTTAATTCGCTGGTGTTCTAGTTGCTTATTCAATAAATTTTGGTCGAGTAATTTTACTACTTGTCTACCTAATGTTTGTAGCGTATAAATTTGTTCTTCAGAAATTTCGTTGGGTTTTGTATCGAGTACCGATATGGTACCCATTTTATATCCGTTTTTATTAATCAGTGGAACCCCAGCATAAAATCGAATAAATGGTTCTCCTATTACCAATGGATTATCTAAAAATCGTTCGTCTTGAGTAGTATCTGTAATTTCAAAAAACTCAGCTTCCACTGTTATTGTGTGTCCGCAAAAAGAAATATCTCTAGAAAACTCTGTGGCTTCAATTCCTACTTTAGCTTTAAACCATTGCCTTTGTGCATCTATCAATGAAATTAATGCAATAGGAGTTTTGCAAATAGTAGCAGCCAACTTTACTACGTCGTTAAACTCATCTTCATATAAAGTGTCGAGTACTTCATACCGATAGAGTTCTTTCAAACGCCTTTTATCGTCGGATGGTATTTGCGGAGGTACCATAAAAAGATTTATTTGCTTAAGTGGCTCCTTTTTTTTGGGCATTGAAAGCTAGGTTTTACCGAGCCTTTAACGCCAAAATCAGTAATTTATTGGATTTGATAAGCAAATTAGATGCTTGCCCACGCCGCCAAAATCTCTTCTGTATGATTTTTTGTGTCAGGTTTATCAATTATTTTTTTGATAATGCCAGCTTCATCAATTAGAAAAGTGGTTCTAGTAGTACCCATATAAGTTCTTCCCATAAACTTTTTCTCGCCCCATAAATTATACTTATCTACAATTTTTTTGTCCTCATCCGAAATCAAAGGGAAAGGAAGTGCAAATTTTTCCTCAAACTTTTTATGACTTTTTACACTGTCTACACTAACTCCAACTACTTGAAAGCCCTTTTTTATCAATGCGCTATAATTGTCTTTTAAATTACAAGCTTGAGCCGTACATCCTGGAGTATCATCCTTTGGATAAAAATACAGAATCACTTTTTTTCCTTTAAAATCGGCCAAAGAAATTGGTTTGCCGTTTTGGTCTACCGCTTTAATTGCTGGTGCTTTGCTTCCTTCTTTTAATACTGCCATTTTGTTTTTTTTGTTTTTACCTATGGTTTGCTATTCCCGTCTTACATTTGTGCAATTTATTCAAATATCATGCCCAAAGATCAATCTATCAAATCTGTTCTCATTATAGGATCTGGACCAATTATTATTGGTCAAGCCTGCGAATTCGACTATTCTGGCTCTCAAGCCGCTAGAAGTATTCGTGAGGAAGGGATAAAAGTAATACTTATCAACAGTAATCCCGCCACAATTATGACGGACCCGATGATGGCAGACAAAGTTTATCTCCTGCCATTAACTGCAGAAAGTATAGAACAGATACTAATGGAGAACCAAATTGATGCCGTTTTGCCAACAATGGGTGGACAAACAGCGCTTAATTTGTGCAAAGAAGTAGATGAATTGGGTATTTGGGAAAAATACAATTGTAGGCTTATTGGGGTTGATGTTGCAGCAATTGACACGGCTGAAGACAGAGAAAAGTTTCGCCAGTTGATGGTTAAAATAGGCATAGCAGTGGCTCCTAGTCATGTTGCCAATAGTTTTTTAGAAGGAAAAGAATTTGCTCAGCAAATTGGATTTCCACTCGTTATTCGTCCATCTTTTACTCTAGGTGGCACGGGGGGTGGATTTGTTCATACTAAGGATGATTTGGATGCTGCTTTAGACAGAGGATTAAAAGCTTCTCCCATTCATGAAGTGTTGGTAGAAAAAGCAGTTTTGGGATGGAAGGAATATGAATTGGAATTATTAAGGGATTGTAACGATAATGTAGTAATCATTTGTACTGTAGAAAATGTAGATCCAATGGGTGTACATACAGGCGATTCGATTACCGTTGCACCTGCTATGACGCTTAGTGATACTGCGTTTCAGGATATGCGCAACAAAGCAATTTTAATGATGCGCTCATTGGGTAATTTTACGGGTGGATGTAATGTGCAGTTTGCTTTGAATCCAGCAACTGAAGATTTAATTGCTGTTGAAATTAACCCTAGGGTTAGTAGATCTTCTGCTTTAGCATCAAAAGCAACAGGATATCCTATTGCAAAAGTTGCTGCAAAGCTTGCTATTGGCTATAGTTTAGATGAATTAAAAAATCAGATTACCCAAACTACTTCCGCATATTTTGAACCCGCATTAGATTATGTTATAGTAAAAGTACCTCGTTGGAATTTCGATAAATTTAAAGGAGCAAATGACACTTTAGGTTTGCAAATGAAAAGTGTTGGTGAAGTAATGGCTATTGGAAGAAATTTTGCTGAAGCATTACAAAAAGCTTGTCAGAGTTTAGAAAACGAAGCAGTTGGATTAGGTTATTATGGCAAGAGTTTAATGAAGAGCGAAGAATTGGTAGAGTATATCAAAACACCAAAATGGGATCGCATTTTCAGAATCAAAGATGCTTTAATGCAGGGTTCTACTGTAAAATCTATTTCACAAGCAACCGGTATTGATCGATGGTTTATTTATCAAATTCAAAATATTTGTACACTCGAGAAAGAAATATCTCAGTACAATTTAGATTCACTACCTACAGCTACTTTAAAAGAAGCAAAAAAAATGGGATTTTCAGATATTCAAATTACTAAAATACTTTCAGGAAATTGTACCGATGAGCAAGTATATGAAAAAAGAAAAGCATTGGGCATAACTCGTGTTTACAAAATGGTTGACACATGTGCAGCAGAATTTGAAGCAAAAACGCCTTATTTCTATAGCACTTTTGAGGGATAAAAATAATTCAAGAGGCTGCTTTTGCAGCCTTTTCTTTTAAAGCATTCTTTTTGCAATTTGTTTAATAATAATGAGTTTAACAGATCAACAAATATTTCATACTTCCAACCCAACAAGATGGCAACGTTTTAAATGGGGAGGAAGGCTTTTGCTTTTTTTATTGATTATAGCAATAGTAGCAGTAGTAATTGCAATAAGAACTGCCGTTATGCCGATTATTCCTATAGCACAAAGTCAGTCATTCAAAAAAATTCTTGAAACACCTACAAGTAATGATCCTATTACTAAAGAATACCAAGGCTTCAGAAAATTCATTGATACAAAATGGGAAAAAGGAAAAGGTTGCGGTCAATATGATAGTTCTATTAATCTTTCAACTTCAAAGTTTTTTAATGATAGTATTGGAATAAGAGCAGCTTTTTATGTTGATTGGGATCCTCAAGCATTTTTCTCACTTAAAAGAAATATTAGCAAACTTAATCTGGTAATGCCAGAATGGTTTTTTTTAGACCCTAATGGTGATTCATTAATTGTTAGAAGAGATAAGAGAGGGTATGATATAATTAAAGCATCGGGTATTAAAGTAATGCCAATGCTTACTAATAATTTCAACGGTGTATGGCAAGGAGCTCTTTTGCATAGAATTTTAAATGATAAAACAAAGAGAGAAAAATTAATTAATGATTTATTACAACAAATTTTAAAAGAAAAATATGCCGGAATAAATATTGATTTGGAAGAATTAATCGAAGACGACAATAAAGTACTTTCCAATTTTCAAAAAGAACTTTACGAAAAATTTCATGCCAACGGCTTATTGGTTTCTCAAGATGTGATGCCATTTAACAACGATTACGATTATGAAACATTGGCTAAATACAACGATTATTTAATGTTAATGGCATATGATCAATATACTGCCGAAACAAAACCTGGCCCAATTAGCGATCAGAAATGGATTGAGGCTGCAGTTGATCAAATAGCTAAAAAAGTACCTATTCAAAAAATAATATTATGCATCGCATCATTTGGATATGATTGGCCAAAAGGGGGTATAGGAGCTGATCTTACCTATCAACAAGCGCTTACAATTGCTAAAGAAAGTGAAGGAAAAATTGTGTTCGATAACAACTCCTATAATTTACATTATAATTATTGGGATGATAATGACCAACCACGAGAAGTACATTTTACAGACGCAGCAACCAATTTCAACACTTTGCGATTTGCTACCGAATATGGGTTAGCAGGAACTTCTTTATGGCGCATGGGTAGTGAAGACAGTAGGCTTTGGGACTTCTATCATTTGCCAATGAATAAAGCTGCTTTGAAAAAATTTGATTTCAATGAGTTTAGTAAAGTTGAAAC
>JAYVRC010000369.1:0-5062 GCA_043776615.1 Sphingobacteriia bacterium | reverse complement strand
CCAATTTTTTAATATTAGATGAGCCAACAAATGATTTGGATCTGCCTACACTTTCTGTTTTAGAAAATTTTTTAAGTGATTATCCTGGCTGTATTTTAATTGTATCACATGATCGTTATTTTATGGATCGGTTAGTAGACCATTTATTTGTTTTTGAAGGAAATGGGGAAGTGCGTGATTTCCCTGGAAACTATACCCAATACAGGATTTGGCAAAAGGACAACGAAAAATCAGCAAACAAATGGGAATTATTAGAGGCTGGCAAAAGAAAAGGTGAAACAACAGAAAGTATCGTTAAAAATGATAAACCAATTGCTAGCAATACAGTTAAAAAGACCTTGACCTTTAAAGAAAAAAGGGAGTTTGAGCAATTAGAAAAAGAAATGCCTGAACTAGAAAAAGAAAAGCAGTCGCTTACGAATGAAATGAGCACTGGAACTTTACAGTTTGATGCAATTCAAAAAATAAGCGACCGTATTTTAATTATTTCCCAGCAATTAGAAACAAAAGAATTGCGTTGGTTAGAATTAAGTGAACTTATGTAAAACTGATTAATTCTACATCAAAAATAAGTGTGCTATTAGCTCCAATTTGAGCACTTACTTGTCTATCGCCATAACCCAAATGTGCAGGAATATAAAAACGCCATTTGCTTCCCGTTGGCATTAGCTGTAAACCTTCGGTCCAGCCCTTAATTACCATATTTAATGGAAATGATGCAGGCTGACCTCTTTGAACTGAGCTATCAAATATAGTACCATCAATTAATGTTCCATGATAATGGCAAGTAACTTCATTGTGGGCCAATGGTTTTTCACCTGCACCTACAACCAAAACTTCATATTGCAATCCACTTTGAAGTTCAACTACCCCTTCTTTTGATTTGTTGGCCGACAAAAAATCTTGTCCAGCTTTTAAATTTGCAGCGGCTTTTTCTGCTTTTATTTGCGCCAATTGATCTGATACACCCATATACTTTTTTGTTTGCAAAGGTAAGCTTAAATGGAGTTTGATGCCTATGTTATCTAATTGTGATTTTTTTTGAATTGGAATAAATAAAATTGAAAAATCTGTAGGATTAAGTTTGCCCATGGATTGAGGAAGAAAAAGGTTGGACCAATGCATTATTAGCTGATTTTCTTACTGAAAAATAAAAAATGCATTTTTAATTGCCAATCCTTATTTTTGCCGCGGCAGGTCTCGCACGACCAGCTCCTGCTGAACTTCCCCAGGGCAGGAATGCAGCAAGGACAAGCGGTTGTAGCGGTGCGATGTGAGTAGCCTGCCATTTTTTTACCCCTTAAAGTACTTTTGTACATGAAATTTTTTATTGATACGGGCAATCTCGCTCAGATTAAAGAAGCCAATGATTTAGGAATTTTAGATGGAGTAACTACCAATCCTTCATTAATGGCAAAGGAAGGAATAAAAGGGGAAGAAGCCATTGCTCAACATTATAAAACAATTTGTGAATTAGTTGATGGCGACGTAAGTGCCGAGGTATTGTCTACAGATTTTGCCACTATGGTAGAAGAAGGAAAGAAATTGGCAGCAATTCATCCAAATATTGTTGTAAAAGTTCCTATAATTAAAGATGGTATCAAAGCCATTAAGTGGTTTACTGATAATGGTATCAGGACAAATTGTACTTTAATTTTTTCAGCAGGTCAAGCAATATTAGCAGCAAAAGCTGGTGCATCATATGTATCGCCTTTTATTGGAAGGATCGATGATAGTGGTTGGGATGGCATGGAATTGATTGGTCAGCTTCGACATATTTTTGATATACAACAATACAAAACAGAAATTCTTGCAGCTTCAATCAGAAATCCTTTGCATATTATTAAAGCCGCAGAATTAGGAGCAGATATATGTACTTGTCCGCTTGATTCTATTTTGGGAATGTTAAAACATCCACTTACAGATATAGGTCTAGCTAAATTTATAGAAGACGCTAAAAAAATGTAATACTATTTGGGATTAATTCCCATGTTGTAAAACATAAAACTCCATTTATCAGTTTCTCCCTGAATGATTTGTTTGGTAGACATTCCAGCTCCATGTCCTGCTTTGGTTTCAATACGAATTAATACCGGATTTGTTCCTGTGTGTTTTTCCTGAAGTGTAGCAGTGAATTTAAATGAATGAGCTGGCACTACTCTGTCGTCATGATCAGCAGTTGTGATCATTGTTGCAGGATATGCCGCTTCTTTAACATTGTGCAAAGGAGAATAGCTTTTTAAATAGTCAAACATTTCTTTTGAATCTTCTGCAGTTCCGTAATCATACGACCAACCAGCACCAGCAGTAAATTTATGGTAGCGCAACATATCTAGCACTCCAACAGCTGGGAAAGCAACTTTGCAAATAGCTGGATGTTGAGTAATTACAGCACCAATTAACAAGCCACCATTAGAGCCACCTTCTATTGCAAGTTTATCTTTAGAAGTATATTTATTGGTTATTAAATAACTGGCTGCAGCAAAAAAATCATCAAATACGTTTTGCTTTTTTGTTTTGATACCAAGGTTATGCCATGCTTCTCCGTATTCGCCCCCACCTCTTAAATTGGCTACAGCATATATTCCGCCATTTTCAAGTAAAATAATTGAGCTAGTACTAAAATAAGGAGTGAGACTAACGCTGAATCCACCATAAGCATATAATAGTGTAGGGTTATTTCCATCTAATTTTATTCCCTTTTTATGTGTTATGATCATTGGAATCTTAGTGCCATCTTTTGAAATATAAAATACTTGATTGGATTCATATTCGTCTGTATTGAATTTTACTTCTGGCTTTTTAAACACTGAATTTTTTCCTGAAGCAATATCCAATTTATAAATAGTAGTAGGATTGATATAAGATCCAAAATAAAAATAGACTTCTTTTTCATCACGCTTTCCTCCAAAACCTCCTGCAGAACCTAATCCAGGTAATTGAATATCTCTAATTTTATTTCCCTTCATATCGTATTGCTCCACTTTAGAAATAGCATCTTTTAAATAACTACAAAAGAAATTTCCTCCTGCGTTTGAAACCGACAATACTTCAGGTTTTTCTGGTACCAATACTTTCCAATTTGCCGATTGAGGTTGTTTAATTGATGCAGTTACAATTTTACTATTAGGCGCATCTTTATCTGTTTGAATATAAAAATTAACATCGTCAACATCAATAATTCCTGTTGACGTTTTCATATCATTCAAAATTGTTACTATTGGTGCGTTAGGTTGTGATAGATCTTGCACATATAATTCATTACCGTAAGTGCTATTTGCCGCAGAAATAATTAACCATTTTTCATTTTCAGCAACTTGAGCTCCAATGTATCTTCTTTGAATTTGATCTCCTCCGAATATAAGTTTATCGGTACTTTGAGCCTGATTGAGGGTATGAAAAAATAATTGGTGATGATCGGTTTTACCAGCGAGTTGACTTCCCTCTTTTGGTTTATTATAGCTACTATAATAAAACCCTTCATTTTTTTTCCAAGAAATACCACTAAATTTTACATCAATTAATGTATCACCAATTTGTTTTTTAGAAATTGCATCAATTATTATTACTTTTCTCCAATCGCTACCACCTTCAGAAATTTGATAGGCACATAATGAGCCGTCTTTAGAAAATGATAAACCTGCTAATGAAGTAGTACCATTTGCTGAGAACGTGTTTGGGTCGATAAATACTTCTGGTTCATCTTGTCCTTCTTTTTGTCTATAAACAACAGATTGATTTTGTAGGCCAGATTTTTTATTAAAATAGGTATAGTTGCCTTCTTTTGTTGGAGCGGAATAAGTATCATAATTCCATAAATTTTCTAGGCGTTTTTGGATACTGTTTCGGAATGGAATTTTATCAAGATAGCCAAAAGTAACTTCATTCTCTGCTTTAACCCAAGCTTTGGTGTTTTCGGCAGTATCATTTTCTAACCAACGGTAAGGGTCAACTACTATAGTACCAAAAAAGTTGTCTTTAATACTTGTGTCTTTTTGAGTTGCTGGGTATTGCACATTGATGGGTTTAAAATTGGTAGATTCTGGGGTTGTTTTACATGCAACAACAAATAATACTATCAATAAAATGAAAAGTAGCTGTTTCATTTGAATTATTTTAAAGTAAGGTACAGAATAAGAACTGTGAATTTTGATATATTTTGAATTAAGTGTGTAACAAGGATTCAATATCAAAAATTAACCTTTGTGGAATTCATATTAAAATAAAAATTACCCCAAATGACAAAAATCAATAAAAGTATCGCGCTAATCGGTGCATCAATAATACTTATTACAAGCAGTTGTGAATCAGTTAAGCAATCAAGCAATAAAAGCAAAGGAATAGCTGTTGGAGCAGCTAGTGGTGCCGTAATTGGAGGAGTAATTGGAAATAATGTTGGAAACAAAAATAATACTGCTTTAGGGGCCATTTTGGGAGCAGCGATTGGTGGAGTTGCAGGTGGTTTGATTGGTAATAACATGGACAAGCAAGCCGAAAAAATTAAAGCAGAAGTTCCAGGAGCAAACGTTGAAAGAGTAGGAGAAGGTATAAATGTAACATTCGACGAGAATAATCCAGACGGAAGTAAAGGTGGAGTCTATTTTAAATCGAACGATTACACTATCAGCAGTAATTCTCAATTGGCTTTAAAAAAATTACAGAAAGTATTTAATGAATACCCAGATACCAATATTTTAGTTGAAGGACATACAGACAATGTTGGATCTGAGTCTGCAAATTTATTACTCTCTCAAAGAAGGGCAAATGCCGCAGTAAGTTATTTACAATCTGAAGGAATTTCTCCTGATAGATTAATAACTAAATGGTATGGTGAAAGTCAGCCTAAAGTTGAGAACAACAGTAATGAAAATAAAGCCACAAACAGAAGAGTACAATTTGTAATTACTGCAAATGAGAAAATGAAAGAACAAGCAAAAAAGATAGCTCAATAGATTTTAATCAATCAGTAAAATAGTTTAAAATGAATAATTCTAACGATGGTTTAAAACTAGTTGGTGCATTAGTTGTAGGAGCGATTACAGGTGCTGCTTTAGGAATTTTA
>JAYVRC010000368.1:0-5075 GCA_043776615.1 Sphingobacteriia bacterium | reverse complement strand
TTTTTAAGCATGGTTATTTAATCATAATAGCAGCATGGCTATATACGATCTCTTTTATTTTTACTAATTACTGGAGTTATCATGCTAGTCCGGAGAAAGTAAAAACAACTCTTGAGCAAAGTATACATCAAGAAGAGCAAAAAATTAATCAATTATTTTCAGATACGCTATTAATTGAACAATTACTCAAACATAGTTCAGAAAAAGCATCGCTTGACATTGAGTCATCCTTTTTTGGAGTTTTTATTTATGGTAACGATAGTTTAGGTAATGCGGTAAATCTTTATTGGAGTAACAATAAAATGGAAGTTCCTACTAGTCAGTTAAAAATGACCAATGAGGAACAATTTTATACTAATTCAAATGGAAGTTTCGTAATCTTTAAAAAGCCGCAGAAAATTAAGGGGGTAGATTATTCAATTTATGCAATCCTGCCAGTATATTATTCCTACTTTATTCAAAATAAATATTTCCACTCAGATTTTGCTGCTTATCCAGAATTGGGCGAACAGTATGAGCTGAGTACTGATTCAAATTCTTTGCCAATTTTTAGTAGTAAAGGAGCTTATTTATTTAGTATTGATTTGAAAATAGGTAAAGAATTCATTTCATATGATTCTATAACAATTCTTTTGAGAATTTTAGCCATACTGCTTTTGTTTATTTTTTTGCAAGTTGTTTCAGTTGAACTGGTCGTTGCCATAAATTTTAAATCCGGTTTTTTATTTTTTATCCTTGCAATAGTATTACTCCGGGTTTTAGCTTATTTTACCAACTTCCCATTTGATTTTAGTAAATTGCCATTATTTGATCCTACCATTTATGCATCCAATTTTTTGCATCCATCTTTGGGTGATTTATTGATGAATGCTGTAATCGTTTTTTTGCTACTTCTATTTTATAAAAACAATTTTAACGGTAAGAATTTATTTCAAGAAAAAACTACTGCTGGCCAATTTAAAGTGATTGTATTATTTATACTCACTATTTCTTGTTTTATAATTATAAGTATTATTCAAAGCTTAGTACTTGATGCAAAAATTTCATTTGATGTAACCAATATTTTTAGTTTAAATATTTATAGTATAGTTAGTTTTATCATACTATGTTTTTTAGCACTTATTTTTTTCTTACTTACTCAATTGCTATTGCGACCGATCATAAAAAATACTCGATTTGATTTTATTGTATTTATTCCTGTTATTATCACTGGATTTTTCTGTATTGCTTTTTTTGTATCAACAGAAAATATTGTATTGTATTTAATTGTTTTGATTTGGCTAATACTTTTCTTATCGATTATACAATTTCGAAAAGCAGATTTGAATTTGCCGCTAATTAAGTCGTCGTTCTTTATTTTTTGGGTGATGATTTTTGCTATGTCAATAGCTACACTATTAATTTTTCAAAATAGAGCAGTGGAGTTTGAACAACGGAAGCGAATTGCAGAGAAGTTGGCTATACAAACCGATCCCTCGGGTGAAAACTTATTAAATATTGCTACTAGCAATTTCGACAATATTTTTTTGGCAAAAAACTTTTACAGATTAATAATCGGAGAAGTTAGTAACAAGTACTTTAAAGACAGCTTAATCAATCAAAATTTTTCTGGGTACTTAAATAAATATGAAACAAAGATTTATTCTTTTGATAGTTTATATCATCCATTATTTAATGAAGATTCGCTTAATTACGCATCTTTAAAAACAATAATACTCAACCAGGCAATACAAACTGAAGTGCCTAATTTGTTTAGGTATGAAAAAAGTAAAGAAGGCTTTAGTTATATTTATCAGAACGTTGTTTATGATACTAATGGAACAATTGGGTATTTATTTGTATTGCTAAAATCTAAACGGTATAAAAGCGAAACGCTCTATCCAGAACTCTTTAATCAGTCGCAAAATATTGCAACAGATATAAGTAATAATTATGCCTACGGAATTTATATTGATGGAAAAATTATCAATCATTTTAATAATTATAATTTTCCAACTCAATTAAATAAACTTGACTTCCCAGTTTTTGAATTTGTTCAAAAAAAGGAAGGCGATTTTTCTGAACTATGGTATAATTCTGGTAATAATAGGCAGGTGGTGGTAGTTAAAAGAAGTACTTGGGTAATTGAAGCATTTACTTTATTTGCATACCTATTTTGTTCTTTTTTGTTAGTAATTGGGTTCTTTCAATTGGTAAATGTATTGTCAATAATGAATTTTAGTTGGGTTGGTATTCAATCTTTATTTAAGCTAAATATTCGGTCTCAAATTCAGGGTACAATTATTTTTGTCAGCCTTTTTTCATTCATTGTAATTGGCATTGCCACTATTTCATTTTTCATCTTAAGATTCAATTCTACTAATGAAGAGCGATTAACAAAATCTATTCAGGTGATGGCCGACGAAATGAATGCAAAGGTAAATATGGTGGGGCTCAACAAAAATGGTAGTGTAAACAATGTTCTAAGTTATGAATTAGAAAAGGTTACTGCTGATATATCGGATTTGCATAATGTTGATATTAATTATTTTGATGTAAATGGAGATTTAATTATTTCTACTCAACCTTATATATACAATAAGCATTTGCTTACTCCAAAAATGGAACCCTTGGCTTTTAAGGAGATGAAGCACAATCATCGAATAAGGTTTTTACAGTCTGAGTCGATTGGTAAATTAAAATACTTAAGCGTTTATGTGCCTTTAACAGACGATCAGCAAACTATATTTGGGTATTTAAATATTCCTTATTTAAACTCACAAATTGAACTGAATCAAGAAATATCTGGTTTTTTAGCAACATTAATTAACCTAAATGCTTTTATTTTTTTAGTTGCAGGTACGATAGCTTTTTTTCTTACCAATCGAATTACAGCTTCGCTTAGTTTAATTGGAGCCACTATGCAAAAAATGAATTTGGGTTCAAAAAATGAAGTAATTGAATGGAGTAGGTCCGATGAAATAGGCGTTTTGGTAAAAGAGTATAATACAATGGTACTTAAATTGAATAAAAGTGTTCAATCCCTTGCTCAGAGTGAAAGAGAAAGTGCTTGGAGAGAAATGGCTAGACAGGTTGCTCATGAAATTAAGAACCCACTCACTCCAATGAAATTAAGTATCCAATTTTTGCAAAAAGCAATTAAAGAGGATGCTCCAAATAAAAAGGAGTTAACGGTGAAAATGACGGATACATTAATTGATCAAATTGATCAATTATCTAAAATAGCGGGTGATTTTTCTCAGTTTGCGAATATTGGAAATGCTCAATTTGTTGAGTTCGACCTTGCTGATTTAGTACAATCTTTAATCACTTTGTATTCTGCAAATGATCAAATACATTTTCACTGGGAAAAGCCGAACTATCCTGTTGTTATTATGGCCGATAAAATTCAAATGAATCGACTTTTTATGAATTTAATTCGGAATGCTATTGAAGCAGGAGAGAACCAAATTAATAATATTCAAGTTTATATAGTATTTCAAATCATCAATAGAGAAGTAAAGATTACCATTCGAGATGAATCAGGCGGTATTCCGGCAATTATGATGACTCGAATATTCAGTCCAAATTTTACTACAAAAACTGCTGGAACTGGTTTAGGTTTAGCAATATGTAAAGGCATCGTTGAGAATGTCAATGGGCAAATATCTTTCAGCAGTGAATTTGGTGTTGGAACTATTTTTACAATTATCTTGCCACTTGCATAAAATAGGTTCTTTAAGGTCTCTTGGATTTTTGATCGGCAATAAATTTTTCGAATAATGGCAGAGAAAAACTACTCAGGTTGTTTTTTGCTGTTAATCCTGCTTTTTGGGCCACTAAAACTCCGTATTTGCAATCGGAATAACCATCAATTGAGTGAGCATCTGGATTAATTGAAATCAATAAGTTTTTACTGAGGGCTTTATCTATCCATCTCCAATCTAAATCAAGTCTTCTAGGATGTGCATTCAACTCAATTACTACATTATTTGCAACACATGCGTCAATAATAATATTATGATCTACAGGGTAACCATTTCTGCTTAGTAACAATCGGCCTGTCATGTGCCCTAGAATGGAGGTATAAGGGTTCTCAATTGCTTTTAAAAGCCTATTCATGGCCTTCTCTTGATTCATTTTTAAGTTGGAGTGTATTGAAGCAATCACCAAATCGAAGCTGTTTAAAATAGTATTTGAATAATCGAGGTTACCATCGTTGAGAATGTCGCTCTCAATGCTTTTAAAAATCTTGAACGACTTTAATCGGGGATTTAATTCGTCTATTTGCAACTGTTGTGCCTTAATTCTATCTTCATTTAGTCCATTTGCATAAAATGCAGATTTTGAATGATCACTAATTACTAAATAATGATAGCCCTTATTGATAGCAGCTTGTGCCATTTCTTCTATTGTATTGTTCCCGTCGCTCCAATTACTATGGCTATGAATAATTCCTGCAATTTGATCGGTTTCAATTACTGATGGTAAATCATTGCTTTTAGCAGCATGTACATCTTTTATAGTTTCTCTTTGATATGCTGCTATAGGACAAATATTGGCTTGATTAAAAATTTCATCTTCTGATTTGTAGGTAAATTGATCGTTCCAATTTGTAATTTTATTCCATTCAATTAAAAATTCATCACTGCAACTTTTTTTAAAAAGGGTTGCATAAAAATTTGAATCATTGGCTAAATGAAATTCAAGTAAACAATTTTCTTTGCCTTTGAAGGAGATAATATTTGTTTCTTCTTGAATAGTTTCATAATCATTAGCGGTAAAAAAAGACTTTAAATTTGCTGATGATTCATTGGTTGTCCACTCCAATTTGTTAATAACTTCTAGCTGTCTTCGAAATTCTCCACAAAGAGAAAAGGTGGATTTTGAGGTTGATTTCAATTTTTCTTGAATTGAGTGGGCGTACAACTCTATTTGATGATAAAGAAATCTTCCGAGAGTACCCATGTAAAATTCGATTGATTCCTTAATATTTCTTTGTGTTTTTTCTCCAAAACCTTTGTACAAGGTTAATCTGTTTTCATCACATGCATATAATAATTCTCCCAATGTTTCTATTTCTAATTCTTTCCAAA
>JAYVRC010000367.1:0-5092 GCA_043776615.1 Sphingobacteriia bacterium | reverse complement strand
TACTTTGGGTAGATGATGAAATTGAAAGTCTACAATCGCAGAAATTATTTTTAGAAAGTAAGGGCTATGCTGTTCATACATTAACCAATGGATTTGATGCAATTGAGTATATTAAAGATGCAGTTGTTGATGTTGTATTGATAGATGAAAGCATGCCAGGCATTACAGGGCTTGAAACGCTTTCTAGAATGAAAGCCATTCACCAGCATCTTCCTATTGTTTTAATAACTAAGAATGAAACAGAAAACTTAATGGATGAAGCTATTGGTAGTCAAATTAGTGATTATCTTATCAAACCAGTAAATCCCAATCAAGTATTACTTAGCTTGAAAAAAATAATTGATAACAAAAGATTAGTTGGAGAAAAAACTACTGTTTCATATCAACAACAGTTTAGTCAACTGTTTGTGGAATTTTCTGGAAATCCTGATTATCAAGAATGGATAGAGATATATAGGAAGCTGGTGTTTTGGGAACTAGAAATGGAAAAAAGCGACAGCCCCGAAATGCGTTCAATCTTTTATGATCAAAAAAAAGAGGCCAATGCTGCATTTGCAAAATTCATTGCCAAAAACTATGAAACCTGGATTAATCCTGTAGCTGCTGAATCTCCAATTATGAGTCACCAATTAATGCAGTTTAAAGTGTTGCCTCATCTTGAAAAAGAAATACCATTGTTTTTTATTTTGATTGATAATTTAAGGTACGATCAGTGGAAAGCAATACAGCCCATATTTGCAGCTAATTTTAAAATAATTGAAGAAGACGCATTTTATTCAATATTGCCTACAGCTACACAGTATTGTAGGAATGCAATTTTTGCAGGTATGCTACCTTCGGAAATAGAAAAAAAGTTTCCTCAGCAATGGAAAAATGATGAGGAAGAAGGAGGAAAAAATTTATTTGAAGAAGACTTTCTAAAAGCTCAATTAAAACGATTTAAAAAAGATGATATTAAAATGAGTTATCATAAAATACTCAATCATCAAGATGGGCAACAGTTGGTAAATAATATTCACAATTTATTGATCAACGACCTGAATGTAATCGTATACAATTTTGTGGATATGCTTAGTCATGCTCGAACCGAAATGGAAGTATTGAAAGAATTGGCAAGTGATGAAGCAAGTTATAGAAGTCTTACTAAAAGCTGGTTTGAGCATAGTCCTTTGCACCAAGCTTTGAAAAAAATATCCGATAAAAAAATTAAAATTATACTTGCTACTGATCATGGAAGTGTTCGTGTAAAAACACCGCATAAAGTAATAGGCGATAAACAGACTACTACTAATTTAAGGTATAAGCATGGTAGAAATCTGCACTATGAAGATCGTGATGTATTGGCATTTAAAGATCCTTTAAAAGCTGGTCTTCCAGTGCCAACAATTAATTCCTCTTTTATTTTTGCAAAAGAGGACGGTTTTTTGTGTTATCCTAACAACTATAATCATTATGTGAATTATTATAAAAATACTTTTCAGCATGGGGGTATTAGTTTAGAAGAAATGATTATACCGTTGATAAAGATGGAGACTAAAGTATAATACTATGTGGATAATTGGGCGTTTTTTTACCATATCATCAGCTTAATTTTGATCAGGCTTATAACCCCCCTTTAGGGGATGAGTTTTGTATGAAATACACACAATCAACAGTTGACAAATTAGAAGATATTTTAAGTGAATCTGGTTATGTTGTTCGCTACGAGCGTGGCACTTTTCAGAGTGGGTGGTGTTTACTAGAAGCCCGAAAAGTAGTTGTATTAAATAAGTTTCTAAACACTGAGGGTAGGATCAATACTTTAATGGATATCATACCACAAATAGAAATAGGCTTTGATAAGCTCACACATGAATCTCAGAAATTGTATGAAGGGCTCATAAAAAAATCGTTACCAGAAGCATAATTTGCGGTATATACTTTATTTTGATTCATTCATTTCATGTAGTTTTATTGGGTGAATTGCCCACCTCTCTGCATACAATTTTTAGGTACTGGAACAAGTACTGGAATTCCTATGATTGGTTGTAGCTGTTTGGTTTGCAGTTCCGATGATTCAAAGGATAAAAGGCTTAGAAGCAGTATTATTGTCAAGTCTAGCACTACCACAATTGTAGTAGATACAACTCCCGATTTTCGATACCAAATGTTAAGATCAGCAATTACTAAATTAGATGCAGTTTTATTTACACATCCTCATAAAGATCATTTAGCTGGGTTAGATGATATCAGGGCATTTAATTTTTTTTCTGAAAAATCAATGAGAGTTTATGCTAATGCTATAACTGAAGAAGCAGTACGAAGAGATTTTTATTATGCATTTGGCGATAAAAAATATCCTGGTGTACCAGATTTAGATTTAGTAACAATCAATATAGACCCTTTTATAATTGGAGATATTCCAGTTATTCCTATTGAAGTAATGCACCATAAAATGCCAGTTTTGGGTTTTCGTTTTGGTCAATTTACTTATATCACTGATGCTAATAAAATTGAGGATATTGAGAAAGAAAAAATTAAAGGGTCTTCTGTTTTAGTACTTAATGCATTAAGAAAAGAAAAGCATATTTCACATTTCACACTTGGAGAAGCAATCAATTTGGCTGAAGAATTAGAAATTCCAAAAGTATATTTTACTCATATTAGTCACCAATTGGGTAAACATCGGGTTATTAATACCGAAATGCCCAATCATATTCAATTGGCATATGATGGCTTAGAAGTTTGTTTGTAAGTCCTTTTAATAGTTTAAAAGGCATGAAAAATAGCGTCAAAGAATGGTTTGCTTTTTCAAAAAAGGAAAGAGTAGGTATTATTGCTCTTATTGTTATCATGACAATCTTTTTAATGTTACCATCAATGTATGAGCCTAAGCTTCCTCCAATTTTGGTAGATTCTATTTACAAGGCTATCAATTTAGAAAAAGAGCCCTTAAAGCAACATTTAGATAGTGTAATTGTAGATGCTGAAACAGTTGCTATTCAACCAAGTTTATTTTATTTTGATCCGAATATAATTACTGAGAAAGGTTGGTTGCAACTTGGGTTAAAACAAAAAACGATACGTACCATACTTAATTATAGGAATAAAGGGGGGCAGTTTAGAATTGCAACAGATTTAAAAAAAATATGGGGTTTGTTGCCCGAGGATGCAGAACGTTTAATTCCTTATGTTCAGATTAAGCAGTTTGAATCTAAAACTAAAAAAGTTGAATATAGAACAGTGCAACCCAAAATAATACTCGATATAAATGAGGCAAATGAAAAAGATTGGGAGTCGTTACCAGGTATTGGTGCTGTTCTTGCCAATAGAATTATTCATTATCGTAATAAATTGGGAGGATTTAATTCGGTAGAGCAGCTTAAAAAGACATACGGAATTACAGATAGCGTTTTTCAATTAATTCTGCCTAGTCTTTCAATAAAAGAAACGGCAAATGAGCATTCTAAAAAAGCAGAAATTGGATTAATTGATATCAATAAAGCAGATGAAGCCACTTTAATGAGAGCTGGAATTGCTGAATCAATTGCAAAAGCTATTGTGTTATATAGAAAACAATATGGCAAGTACCAACAAATAAGCGATTTAAAGAAGATTGTTTTCATTAATGAAGCTGTTTTTCAGCAAATTATTCCAAAACTTACCCTAGAATAAATAAAAGTAAAACAATTTGGTAGAGCCAATAATTCAGCTACTTTTGTACTGAAAACTAACTAACGATTGTTTGTTTTTAGGGGGTCGCTAGCGATTAATTTTGATAGAGGCCCCCATCTATTTAAACCCATTTTATGCATTTTAAGGAGTCAGAATTAACCAAAGAAGTTGCAGCTACAGCCAAGCAATTTGCGCAGCAACATATACGCGCCAATGTGATGAATTGGGATGAATCTCAGGAATTTCCAATTGAATTATTTAAGGAATTAGGGAAGTTGGGTATGATGGGTGCATTAGTACCTCATGAATATGGTGGAGCGGGCTTAGGGTATTTCGAATACAATGTTATTATTCAGGAAATAGCTAAGGTATGCGGATCAATTGGATTAAGTATTGCAGCACATAATTCATTATGCACCAACCATATTTTAAGTTTTGGAACAGATATACAGAAAAAAAAATGGTTGCCCAAATTGGCAACAGCCGAATGGATTGGAGCTTGGGGTTTAACTGAACCTAATACTGGGAGTGATGCCGGTAACATGCAAACCACTGCGTTGAAAGATGGTGATAACTGGATATTAAATGGAACAAAAAGCTGGATTACACACGGTAAATCGAGGGATATAGCAGTAGTAATTTGCAGAACAGGGGAGCCACGAACAAGTGGTAATTCTACTGCCTTTGTAGTTGAAAAAGATACAATTGGATTTACAGCTGGAAAGAAAGAAAATAAACTTGGAATGAGGGCTAGTGAAACGGCTGAGATGATTTTTGACCAATGTATTATTCCAGATACTAATCGCTTGGGACCGGTTGGTGATGGTTTCCGACAGGCTATGAAAATTTTGGATGGCGGGAGAATTTCTATTGCGGCACTTTCAATAGGAATAGCTAAAGGGGCTTATGAAGCTGCTTTACAATATTCTCAGGAACGGTATCAATTTGATCAACCTATCTGTAATTTTCAGGGAATTAGCTTCAAATTGGCCGATATGGCCACTGAAATTATGGCTGCAGATTTGTTGGTTTGGCAAGCCTGCGATCGTAAAAATAGGGGTGAACAGGTAACAAAAGAAGGCGCAATGGCTAAATACTATTCTAGCGAAATTGCCGTTAAAGTAGCAAACGATGCAGTTCAAATTTTTGGAGGATATGGTTATACAAAAGATTTTCCTGTAGAAAAGTACTATCGTGACTCAAAATTGTGTACTATTGGTGAAGGAACTTCTGAAATTCAGAAGTTAGTGATATCAAGGGAAGTTTTAAATAGTTAGTTTTTTCGATTGCTTGCTTATAATCAAAGACCCTGTAAAGGGTCTTTTTTATTGTTAAAAATTGTATCTTAACTTTTTCTAAATGCTGCGTGTTTAAAATAAGATTCACATATCCAATAAAAATCCTGCTACAGTTTATTTTATTACTGAGCTTAAAAGTC
>JAYVRC010000366.1:0-5093 GCA_043776615.1 Sphingobacteriia bacterium | reverse complement strand
TCGAAAAGCAGTATCCCTATTCTCATTTAATATAAAGTTAACTAAATGAGCACTTCAAAAACTTTAAATATTCTAATACCGCTTTTCGTTCGTAATCAATCAAATGATTTACAAAATAATAAATAACAGATCCAACTTCCACTTTGCGATTTTGATAGTCCCCATCTATTGTCATACTAAATCCATATTTTGATAATAATACACATTTTATAGTTTGTATTAGCCATACTTTTTTTATTGGATGAGTTCTTTATAAAATTGTTTGATTTCTTTCTTTGTTTTGCATTTCATCTGTTCACATAGGAATCGCATCAGTTAGGGTAAAGAGTTTGGTTGTAGATATCAGACTATGGATACGTAATTTTTCGCTTCCATCTTTTCCTAAAAGTATCAAAGTAAAATCCGTTTGACTATCTACATTGTATTTTTTAAACTACAGCTCATTTCCTATTATTACTTTAAATGTAATATCTCTCTCGATCATTCCGGGATGTTCTGCGTTCAAGATAGCAAGCTGCTTTTCAACAATAACTGTATTCTTCTTAGTAAAAAGCAGCAACTGTCTTTTATCAGTATTTGACGAAGTAAAACCAGTTAATGATGCAATCATAGTGGTAATAAACATCATTTGACAATAATTAAACTGCGGTAATACTTGTACGACAAATCTCAAGAAATAAAGTTCGTTTAGCCTGCACTTTGAATTTATTACTTTGATAATGGAAATTTTTGCCATTGCTTTAGATTTAAGATGCAACTGCTAAAAGTACCCAGACAAATCTGCGAATAATAATACCAAGTAATCATGAAGAATGTAGGTTTTTAACTAAAAAAATATATCTTACATTTACTATTGATTCGGTGGTTCATTTCGGATTGCTTGCAAATTAAATTTTGGTAATACAATACTCCTAAAAACTAATGATTAAAAAATTATTAATAATACTTGTATTTCAAACTTACAACCGCAAACATCTTTATGTTTTACCAAATTTGTCTTAATAAAAATAAGAAATTATGATGAAGAAAAATCGATTAAATTCTGCAATAAGCATAACTAAGAAAATGATAACTACACAAATTATTCTCTCAGTCCTATTTTCTGTATCCATATTTGCCACTGAGGCCACCGCTAAGGGAGTGCTGAATAAATTGGTTGCTATAAATGCAGATAGAAAAGTTTTCTCCATATCTACTGAAAAAAAATATTCCCCTATTAATGGCATTATTACCAATAATAAAACTGGCGAACCGCTTGAGGGTGTAACAGTAGTGGTTAAAGGGAAAAAGCGAGTAGTTACGAGCAATAAGGAAGGAAGATTTTCGATTGAAGCTGAGCCTGGAGACATATTGATAATATCATCAATAGGTTATGCAAATATTGAAATTATTACAAGCCAGCAAACTGACTATGTGGTAAAATTGATAAATAAAGATGCAAATTTAGAACAGATAACCGTTATTGGTTCCCGAAGCAACAGACCCCGTACAGATGTATCTAGGCCTGTTCCTGTTGATGTGATTAGTGAAAAAGAATTACAAGCAACTGGGCAAACTGATTTGGCACAGATGGCACAGTTTACTTCACCATCTTTTAACTCTGCTAAAACTGGCATAAATGGTGTGGCAAATTTTGCCGACCCCGCAACATTAAAAGGCATGTCTCCAGACCAATCATTGGTTTTGATAAATGGGAAAAGAAGGCATCAGTTTTCTGCCATTAATAATAACGTAACTATTGGAAAAGGTACTGTAGTTACAGATTTAAATAGCATCCCTTCTTTATCGGTTGAAAGGATGGAAATTTTAAGAGATGGAGCTGCTGCACAATACGGCTCTGATGCAATCGCTGGAATTATAAACCTAGTACTAAAAAAATCAGTTAATGAAGGAACTTTTAAAACACAATATGGTGTTACTAAAGAAGGAGACGGCGCAACTTATTTAAGTGCAATCAATTATGGTTTTAAATTAGGCAAGCCCAAAAGTTTTGTAAACTTTACCCTGCATTACCAACACAATTATGGGACTGACAGAAGTGACCCTTTCACTGGTAAAATTTATAATACTTTACAGGCAAAAGAAGATAGCATAAGAGCTGCCCGTAATAAGTGGCCTGTTAGTGGTGATTTTAAAGTAACACAATATGGTAGCAATGAAAATATAGCATACCAGGCTTTTGTAAATGCAGGCTACCCCATTAATGATAAATGGAGCCTCTACACCTTTGGTGGTGTGTCTAAAAAAGATATCACTGCTTATGGTTTTTTACGCAATGCTATACCTACTGATGCAAATTCTAATACTGCTATCTTCCCCGATGGGTACACTCCCATTTTACCCGGTAAAACATTAGATTATTCTTTTGTTACTGGTTTAAATAAGAAATCGGTAGACGGATGGAATATTGATTTGAGTACAGGTTATGGATTTAACTATCTCGATTTATTTGCCAACAACACCACCAATCCTTCTTTAGGTGCAGCATCGCCTACAAATTTTTATGTTGGTCGCAATTCATTTGGACAAAGCACTACTGAAGCAGTGTTCTCAAAAAACTTTAATAATTTTTTAAAAACAAAATCATTTAACCTTGCGTTGGGAACCCAATTAAGGATAGACAGGTTTAGGCTTTACGAGGGCGACACAGCATCTTACAAAGCAGGCCCCTTATCAACAAGTAATGGCAAAGCTCCTGGTTCAAGCGGCCGACCTGGTATTTCACTATCTGATGTAACAAACTCAAGCAGAACTAATATTGGAATTTTCGCAGATGTGGAAACAGATATTACCGAAAATTTTTTAGTTGCAACAGCATTACGATATGAAAACTATAGCGACTTTGGCAGCAACCTTTCGGGAAAGATAGCATCACGCCTTAAATTTGGAAAAAATTTTGCAATACGTGGTTCTATCAATAAAGGCTTCAGGGCTCCGTCTTTACAGCAAATATCTAATAGTCAAACAACATCAACTGTTCAAGCTGGAGTAATACGCGAAACGCAACAATTAAGAAGTAATGATCCAAGGCTTGAAAAAATTGGCATCAATTATCCGAAACCAGAAACATCATGGAATTATAATTTGGGTGTGACTGCAAAAATTAGTAGCAAATTCTTATTCACTTTAGACGCTTATCAAATTGATATTACTGACCGTATTATTATTTCTGAACAGTTGGCTGTTAGTCCAGCTATACCTGCATTAGTACCTTTATTCCCTGGAATAAGAGAAATTACCTTTTTTACTAACCAAATTAATACCACTACAAGAGGTATAGATTTAGTTACCACTTTTAAACAGCCCGTAAATTACAATAGCAACATAACTGCAAGCCTTGCACTTACAATTAATAAAACCGAAATTACCAATAGTAGAGCTACTCCTACGGAGTTAACTGCAGGTGCTGCAAACCCTGTTGCAATAAAAATTATTGATACCATTAGTATATCATTAATTGAAACTTCTCAGCCTAGGACTAAAATTTTATTCTCATTGGGCTACCAAGTAAAAAAAATAAATATTACTGCAAAAGCTACTTATTTTGGCGAAGTAACTGCTTGGGAAAAGCCAACAGGACTGCCACACAGGAGCCAAACATTTAATGGCAAAACACTTATAGATCTAACTGCTACTTATACGTTTTCAAAACGGTTTTCATTTACTTTAGGGGCTAACAATATTACCAATGTTTATCCAGATAAAGTATTTTCCAATTATGCATCATACTCTGGAGGTCAAATACCTTATACTAGAAATGCCAACCAGTTTGGCTTTAATGGAGCTTATTATTATGGAAGCTTATCAATAAATTTTTAAACTCATAATATATCTACATAAAAAACTCGGCTGTAATTAATAAATTAATTCATAAAAATTATCGGTCAGGAGCTTTTATTAGGAATAAAAAGTTGTGCTTGTAATGGAAAACCTTATCCTTTTATTCATCTGCCTTATTACAGGAATATTGTTGCGCTATTATCGTTTGGTTCCCGAAAAATCTTACCAGCTACTAAATCAATTATTGATATGTGTATTTATTCCTGCAATCACTTTTTTACATATTGCAGAAACAACATTTAATGCTTCTTTTTTTTTACCCATAATAACACCATGGATTGTATATACATCTTCATTTCTTTTTTTTAGTTTCTATGCAATTATAAATAAAACTAAAAAAGCAGATATAGGTACGCTGATATTAACAGGCGGCATTAGTAGTATATCTTTTGTTGGATTTCCGATTTTTGAAATGCTTTATGGGAAGCAGGGTTTGGAAGCAGGGATAATGATGAGTCAGGCTGGAACATTTTTAGTATGTTCAACCCTTGGTGTAATTACAGCAAGCTTGTATGGAGCTGAAAAGTTAACAGTTATAACAATGATTACAAATATTTTAAAATTTCCTCCATTCATTGCATTTTCATTCGCTTTACTTTTAAACTTATTACACTATAGGCATCCGATTATTATTAGAGATGTGTTAGAAAAAATAGGTAGCCCTTTTTCAGTTATAGCATTAATAACTATAGGATTACAAATTGAATTTTCAAAAAATATTATTAATAATAAATTACTGATTGCTGGTTTATTTTTTAAGCTGATAATTGCTCCATTAATTGTTTTTATTTTAATGCTACTTTGTTTTGATAGATTTGGAATGATTCAGGAAATTTGTGTACTTGGTGCTGCAATGGGCTCAATGAATACAGCAGCAATTTTGGTTTATCGTCATAAATTGAATGAAGCATTAGCGGCTAAAATGGTGGCAATTGGTATTCCTCTATCATTGCCACTTATCTATATTATTCATCTTTTGCTAAAACAAATTATTGATTTGTAATCATAATACTCTCTCACAAACCGAACACATTTCTAAAATCTATTCCGAAAAGATGTATATTTTATAACCTACTCTGCAGCTTCAAACTCCTTTGAAAGTATTTTACCTTTTGCATTCATTGTTTCAGCAGTTTCCGGCAAATGCCTTGTATTGTTGCAGATGATAACATCTCCAAGGTATAACCTAATAATCAATAACTAAGTCTATACAGCAAATTCCTATTGATTACATAATTCACTTTGAAAACATC
>JAYVRC010000365.1:0-5099 GCA_043776615.1 Sphingobacteriia bacterium | reverse complement strand
TTAAAGAGTATTTTTATAGAACTAAAGTAAAGAACAGTGCAAAAACGGATAAATTATATAATGCCTGTTATGAAAACTAATATCCCGCTTTTTGTTTTCACTTTAATATTTATATTTTACAACTTATTGCCTAACCTGCTTTGGGCACAACAAATTCAGCAGGATAGTATTTTTTTTCTGGCAAATAAAAAGGGACTTTTAGGAAAAATTGGGAAGTCGGTCTCAGTAAGTAACTTACCCAATGCATTACCAGAAAATGGAGCAATTAAAAATGAGGATGAGTTTTTACCTTATAAAGGTAAAATTATTAGAAATATATTTATACAAAAAATCGGATTTAACTTATCTGTTTATGATACAGCTAACAAAAGAAGTAGTTTTTTTAACAAGCTTGGAGATGCATTGCATACGAGTACAAAAAGACAAATAATTAGAAATAATTTATTCTTTTCTGAAGGAGATTCCCTTCAACCAAATCTAATGGCTGATAATGATAAATTTATTAGAGATTTAAGTTTTTTGCAAGATGCAAAAATCAGGGTTGATCCTTTAAATATTCACCCTGATTCCGTAGATATAATTGTGTCTGCAAAAGATGTTTTCCCAATAGGAGGAAGTTTAAGCTCGCTTTCTGCCGATCTAGTTAGTTTTGAAATTAATAATGATAATTTATTTGGTACTGGTAATAGATTACAAGTAATGAATCTGTTTGATACCAAACGGAGTCCTAGTTACGGATTTGGGGTAGAGTTTTTAAAACGCAATATTGCTGGAACATTCATCAATATTGCTGTAGGATACAAAAACCAAAATCCTACATTTAACTCCGGTAGACCTGAAGAACAATCTCTATTTATTAGGGGTGAACTTCCTTTGGTAAGTCCATATCATTACATTACAGGTGCATTCGATATTTCTAGCAATCGAGCAATTAATAGGTACGATGCTGATTCAATTCATAAAAAACTATATCAATATAATTATAGAAATATTGATGCTTGGGTTGGTTTAAGTATAGGCGCTAAAAAACAATTAAAGTATAATTTCTCCTCTCGAAAAAAGCAATTAATTGCTTTGCGAATTTTAAATCGAGATTTTGTAACAACTCCAACTGTAACCCTAACAAATTATGACAGCAGATACGCCGATTTAAAAGGGGCATTGGTATCATATACACAATTTCAACAAGATTTTTATCATACTAATTTCATTTACGGATTTGGTAGAAATGAAGATATACCTGAAGGGTTTAATTTAACTTATACAGGTGGGCTTACCAATCAAAATGATTTTCAGCGATTATTTTTTAGTATTGATTATCAACGAAGTTATTTTAGCAGAAATAAATCATATTTAAATTACAATATTAAAGTTGGAGGTTATTACAATAATGATAGAATTGAAGATTTTATTTTTTTTGCAAGTGCAGAAAAGTTTACAAAACTTAGGCATTTAGGATCTAGTAGATGGTATTCCAGACATTTCATTAGCGGAAGTATTTCACAACAAATAAATACTTTTTTAAATGACCCCCTTCGGTTATCAAGTATTTATGGATTGCCATTAATAAATAATCCTAATACCGCATCATCTGGTAGGGTTACTTTAAATGCTGAAACGGTACTATACAATACTTGGGATTTTTTTGGATTTAGATTTGCTCCTTTCTGGTTTGCTAATATCACTTATTTAAAAACTGCAGGGTTTTCAATAACAAAGGGCGAATTTTATAGTGCTGTAGGTTCAGGTTTTAGAACTCGAAACGAAAATCTTGTCTTTGGAACAATTGAGTTCAAATTATATTATTTCCCAAGAACAGTAGATAATATGAATCAATGGAATTTTACAATAACTACAGATTTAAAATTTAAATATAATTCTCAGTTTGTAAATAGACCTAATATTATTAATATTAATTAACATTATGTACAATTTATCTTCGGTTACTAACTTTTTATTTTAACTTTTACAAATCAAATAAAATTATCTATGAAAAAATTATTACTGTTTTCAACTATTGCTATCGCAATTAGTACATTTACTACAGCATGTGCACAAAAACCGAGCCCAGCAGCTGTTACTAAAGGAACAATTGCAAATGGGAATGAAATAAGCATCAACTATAGTTCTCCTGCACTAAAGGGTAGAACAATTGGAAAAGATGTAGAACCAATGCAAGGAAAAGTTTGGAGAGCAGGTGCAAATGATGCAACTGTATTTGAAATATCAAAAGATGCTTCAATCAATGGCAAACCTTTACCTGCTGGCAAATATGGTTTCTTTACAATTGATAATGGCTCAGATTGGACGATCATATTTAATAAAACAGCTAAACAATGGGGAGCATTTAGTTATAAGGAAGCAGATGATGCTTTAAGAATTAATGTGAAACCAACTAAATCCGCAACATCAATGGAGCGACTTACTTATACTATAGGAGCTTCGGGTAAAGTTTCATTGAATTGGGGTACTTTACAAGTAGATTTTGACGTAAAATAGTTACTTATTGAATACAATTAGAAACCTACAATTTAACTTTTGTAGGTTTTTTTATTAGTTCAACTCCTCATTTTTTGTAAATTTCTTGCTCGAATAAATAAAAAGTAATATACCCCCTACAATAAGAACAAACGAAATTAGCTCTGCTTGTGTAGGATTAAAAACAATATCATATTTCGTATTTACCCTAATTTTTTCTATCATAAAACGTTCAAAACCGTTAAAGATTAAGTACAGTGCAAATAATTGCCCTGGCACTTTTATTTTAGTACGTAACAACCATAGAACTGCAAACAAAATCATACAAACAATTATTTCATACAGTGGAGTTGGATAAACTGCAAAAGGCAATTCGTTGCAAAACTGACCTACACATCCTGGTATTGTAACACCTTCTCCCAAAACATTATGAGGAAATTTATATGCCCATAAAATGTCGGGTAACCAACTAAATGGTTTAGGGTGATTGTTTACTATTCCCCAATCACCATCGCCGCTAATCATACATCCAACTCTTCCGAATGCATAAGCAAACATCATTGTTGTTGCCATAGCATCTAGTAAATGTATGATGGCTATTTTATTTCTTTTACAATACCAAAGTATGGCTATTCCTGCACAAATTAATCCTCCATAAAATGTTAACCCACTAAATGAAATAAGCGATCCAATTGGATCTTTTACAAACTCATTCCAATTCTCTAAATTATGAAAAATTTTAGCTCCTAAAAATCCAAAAACAGCTGCATAAATTACAATATCTCCTACTCTATCTTGTGGCCATATTCTTACTATTCTTTCTTCTGGTTTATCTAGTTGTTGTTTCTTTTTTTCCCACCATTTTAAACCTGCAAATACTAGGGCAACAATCATTCCAGTTAACAAATTCCCATTAGTTGAAAGTATAAATGCTTGTGGATCATTTAAAGCATCAGGTATAGTGAAAGCCCCTACTAGCTTGTATCCAAAGATAAAACCCAGTAACCCATTGGTAAATAATTCTGATAGTCCAGCAGGCTGTCCAATCATTATTTTCTCTTCTGTAAAAACAAATAATCCAAGTTGCTGTTTCCTTCGTAATTCTAGCGTAAGAATCCAAGCAGAAATGATAAAAGATAGGGCTACAAAAAACCCAAATGAATTTACAAGTTTCAATCCATTCAATTCAATTCCAAAAATATCTTTAAATGCGTAAAATAAATTAGGATACATGAAGTAAAAATAATTTAATAAATAGTTATGCAATGTTACTTTAAAAATGCCATAAATAGCAAGACCCCCCACCAAGGCGGGAGGTCTATACTTACTAACCCATCTAAAAACAAATTAAATAACTTAATTACAATGTTCGTTAAATACCGAAATCAAATGCTGTGCAATTACTTGTGCAGGCCTTCCTTCAATTTGATGCCTTTCTACCATACTTACCAATGCGCCATCTTTAAACAAAGCAATAGCTGGAGAAGATGGAGGATAAGGTAACATATGTTCTCTTACTTTATTTACTGCCTCAATATCAAAACCAGCAAAACTAGTTGTTAATCGATCCGGTCGCTTTAAAGCATTTTGAACTGCCAATACCACACCTGGTCTACAAGTTCCTGCTGCACAACCACAAACGGAATTGATTACTACTAAAGTAGTACCCTCCATATTTAAAGTTGTGTCAACATCAGTTGCTGATAATAATTCATTAAAACCTTCTTCTGTTAACTCTGCTTTCATAGGCAGTACTATTTCTGATGGATACATAACTCGCTAATTTTCTAATGCAAATATACAATATTGCTATAAAACGAAAAAATGTGTTGCAGAATTAGTCAATATGTCTGAATATATTCAATTATTATGCCATAATGGCGTTTTAATTTGAACTAACGTAGCAAATTGACAAGTAAATCCGAAAAAAAGGAGATGGTATACCATTTGAAGATTTGAATATATTATTAACATAAAAACATAAATATATGACGCTCTTAAAAAACAACACAATTAATGTATTTGATGAACTTTTTAATTCCTTTCCTACAACTTGGGGCAAAGATGCAGCTACAGGTTATCCAACAGCTAGTGTAAATATTAATGAAACAGATGATGCATATCATCTTGAATTAAACGCTCCAGGTAGAGAAAAATCAGACTTTAGTATTAATGTTGAAAAAGGATTGTTGACTATCAGTTATGAAAAAAAAGAAGAAACAGCAACAACTTCATATAAAACAATTCGTAAAGAATTCACGTACAGGAGTTTTAAAAGAAGTTTTAGTGTAGATGACAAGATAAATACTGAAGCAATTGAAGCTCGTTATGAAAATGGGGTGCTGAAGTTATTACTTCCAAAAAAAGATGAAGTAAAATCATCTCCTAAGCAAATTGCTGTCAATTAAGATTAATAGCTTAATTGATAATAGGGTTTATTGAGTTTATAGTGTTTATAAGGTTTATATAGTTTGTATACTACCTTGTATTCTTTATACACTTTATAAACCCTTTTAATTTGCCCATATAAATCATTAAATATTATAATGCAGAACCTTTAGTCTAATGAAAATAATACAACTTACTATTTGAAAGAATATAAACCCGTTTTTTGGAAAAAA